>JBBTVH010000059.1:0-1029 GCA_038063355.1 Patescibacteria group bacterium
CCCAAGATCCTGAAATTCCGAAAGCCGCGCGAGGATCTCGTAGGAATACTTTGCGACGCTACTCACAAAATGCCCAAGGCCCGGATCGAGGATGATGCGGTCTTTGGGGATGCCCGCCTGGATCGCCGCATCACGACGCTGTTTCAGAAATTCCTTGATCGTCCTGACCACGTCCTCGTACTGCGTTTCTGCAATCGTCGTGCGCGGCGTGGGATCTTTCGAATACATCAGAACATAGGTAAGACCAAGATTGGATGTAGGGGCATTGCGCGCAATGCCCCTACACGCGTCGGCAATTGCCTGCATCATCTCCGGGTCCCCCCTTCCCGCCGTGACATCGTTGACCATCGCGGCTCCCGCCGAGATCGCCTCCGATGCGATTGCGGCTTTATAGGTATCCACGGCGATCTTCGCTTCCGGAAACGCACGGCGAATCGCTTCGATCACGGGAATCACGCGCAACCGCTCCTCCTCCAACGACACATCTTTTGATTTCGGTCCCGTAGATTCCCCGCCGATTTCGATCCAGTCGGCGCCTTCCGCGATCATTTCTCCCGCACGCTTCACTGCCGCATCCACAGCATTCCACTTCCCTCCGTCGTAGTACGAATCGGGAGTGACATTGAGGATGCCGACGATCTGGGGCGAATTGAAAATGGAAAATTGAAAATAATTCCAATACAAGAACAGTATCCACCATAATTTTCAATTTTCCATTTTCAATTTTCAATTTCCCAAGCTTTCTTCACATACTCCCCTACACACCGGTGCGTATTAAAGAATCCAATCAGCCCGATACTGCGTTTCATCCTGCGGATCCAGCGGACGTGGTTTTCGTATTCGAATTCCGGAATGATCTCGTACTGCAGCTGTGTGTAGAGATCTTCCGCATCCACCTGCGTGGTTTCCTCGGCGTCGGGAAGCGCGGAAGCAAGCGGACCGATTCTCCAGCCGGCTTCGGGGTCGCGTGCAAAAGCCTCGATCCACCAGCCGTCGAGCGTGGAGAAGTTAAGAACGCCATTCACGCAA
>JBBTVH010000060.1:0-1677 GCA_038063355.1 Patescibacteria group bacterium
GGACAAGGCGACAGTGGGCATGATGGCAAGGATCTGACCGATACGCTGATGGTCGCAAGCATCGATCCCACCCACACTCAAAGCGTGGTGGTGGTGTCGCTCCCGAGAGACCTCTACTTCCTCGCGACTGAGAAAATGAGCAAGGGCCGCATCAACAGCCTCTACCGCGATTACAAAGGGTATTTACGCGGCACGGGGATGGAAACGCCCGCGGCTTCCAAGGAAGCAATGCACGAACTCTCTTTGGAAATCGGCCGGACACTGGGGATGGAGATCCATGGCGTCATCAAAGTGGACTTTGAAGGATTCGTGGACGCGGTGGACGTGATCGGCGGGATCGATGTCACGGTTCCCGAGGACATCGTGGATACGGAGTACCCGGATGAAAACTACGGATACGAAACCTTCTCCTTGAGTTCGGGCCCGCAGCATTTGGATGGGGCGACGGCACTGAAGTACGTCAGAAGCCGACACAGCAGCAGCGACTTCAGCCGCTCAGCGAGCCAGCAGCAGATCATCATCGCCATGGCGGAGAAGTCCAAGGCCGAAAAGCTCCACCGTGACGTGGGCGCCATCACAGAACTCCTCTCGGTGATGCGCGAGCACGTGGAGACCACATTCGGCATCCGCGAATTGATCGCACTTGGAGGAGTTGCCGACAAGATCGACCGCACCCGCGTGGTGACGATGCAACTCTCGGACAGAAACGGGCTCTATAATTCGTTGCCGCAGCCCGGAGGATTCCTCTATGCCCCTCCCCGAGAACTCTTCGGCGGCGCTTCGGTGCTGCTCCCTGTTTCGATCCCCGAGTACCCCGTCACCTGGAAGCAGGTGCAGGCGCTTTCGAAGATACTTTTCTCCAAGCGTTCTCTCTATCTGAGTACACCCCAGATCAGCATTCTGAATGCCGGAGCCAGACCGGGATCCGCGCGGGCACTGAGCAATGAACTGGTCCGCTATGGATTCGATGTCGACTACGTCAATAACGCCGATACGCTTCCGGATCAGGAGAAATCGTGGATTTTTGAGCGATCAGCCGCAGAGCAAACCCCCGAAGTAGCCTTTTTCATCGACCTGCTGAAGCTTCCAACCAAAGCGAGTACGGAGCTGACTGCGGAGGAAATACGGACGGTGACAATCGTGCTGGGGAAGGACTATACGTACCGGCCGGTGCAGGATCTCCTGCTCGCGCAAGAGACTCCTGCTGAATGAATGAACTGAATGAATGAACCTCGACAAACCGCCCGTTATGCTACAATTTGAGCCGATCATGCCCGCTGCACGCGTCTCCAGGCTCATACGTCATTCTCTCCTGTGCTCAATTCCAACAGTGCTCGTTCTCGCGGTCACTTTGTTTGTCGTCGCGCCTGCGTCTGTCCACGCCTCCGTCTCCACCCACCTTCGCTCTGCGGAGCAGAGCTACGGCGGGCAAGCCGACAGCTTTTTTACAATGGTACGCTCGTGGATCATCCCTACAGCCGAAGCTGCCGTAAGTACAGATAGCCTCGTCGGCTACTGGAAATTCGATGAAGGCACCGGCCCCTCCGCCGCCGACTCCTCCGGCCACGGCAACAACTGCACGTTAACGAACGGTTCCACCTGGAGCGCCGATCCGACGAATGACATCAGCTTCACCAATCCGTATGCGCTCTCTTTTGATGGGACGGATGATTATGT
>JBBTVH010000061.1:0-3445 GCA_038063355.1 Patescibacteria group bacterium
TTGGGCTGCCGAAAGTATGCTTTTCATGCTACAATGTTTGGATTTATGCCCAAGATCGACATCGAGATCCCGCATCCTGTAACCGCGATCCTTACGATTGCAGCGGCGCTTGTGGCGATCGTTACCGTCGATCATTTCACCGATATCCACGCCTCTGCGGCGCCTTCCGGAGGACGCGCCCCCGAGGAGATCGTCCGTGATGCGGAAGGGGAGGGACTGAGACTGCGTCAGCAGCAGTCGGTGCTCCAGAAGCGCGAGGAAATCCTGCGGTTCCAACTCCAGATGCTGCGCGATGAACGCAGGCTTCGTGGACCGAATATCACCCCGGCGATGGACAAGGAAATCACCCGGAGCGAACAGATGCTTCTCGATCTTATCCGCGACCAGAAGGAGGCCGAAGGAAAGATCATGCTCACGCTGAAGCAGATCTGGGATGCGCAGGGCAGGGCTATCACCATCTCGCGGAAAGCCGGTCAGGGGCCGCTTGTGTTGGCTTGGCCGATGGAACCGACGCTGGGGATCTCCGCAGGCTTTGAAGACGCACACTACGAAGAGCTCTTCGGTATGCCGCATAAGGCCATCGACATTCCCGCCGGGCAGCGCACGGAGGTTCTTGCGGCCGCCGACGGCGTCGTCGAAGACGTCACCGATAACGGCTACGGCTATAACTCTGTCACCCTCCGCCATAACGGCGGCGCAACGTCGTACGGACACGTCGAAGAATTCCTTGTGGAAGAAGGAGACACCGTTCGCCGGGGCGAAGCCATCGCGCTTTCCGGAGGACGTCCGGGCACCAAAGGCGCGGGGCACGTGACTACAGGATCACATTTGCATTTCGAGGTGATCATCGAAGGGGAGCGGGTGGATCCGATGGGGTATTTGCCGAAGAATTAGCTTGATCACTTGCATACCCATCTGTCATCCCCGCTACATAGTCTTTTATGGCTTCAGGAAGGGCTGAACCGGTTCTTTTCTGAAGCTCCAGAACCTTAGCAGAAGGCATGATCATGTACTGATCACAGAGCTGCTCTATGATCACCTGCCCTTCGCGGCTGCGCTGGAGAACATCCGGATGCAGATACATGCGGTTCCAGAGAAATGTCCGTAGATCTGCGAGCTCATCTTCCATCTCCGGGGAAAACCGTGCGAGGGGAGAAGCGGAACGCAGAACGTCATCAAGGGCTTGAACGGACTGATCAGTGATCATCATCTCGGTCGTGATCAGAAGATCGGAAACAAGAAGATGAATCAGGCTTCCACGAAGCGAAGTGCCGCGTGGTTTCGCCTGATCCAGTGCTCCCGCAATGAGCGGGATATCGGCCAGATCATCCTCGGAAAAAAGTCCGGCCCGGATTCCGTCTTCGCAGTCGTGTCCGGTGTAGGCGATCTCGTCGGAGAGGTTGACGATTTGGGCTTCGAGCGAAGGTGAGTGGTGAGTCGTGAGATCGTGAGATCGTGAGTGGGACCACTCACCACTCACCATCTCACCACTCACGATTCCCCCATCATGCGGCGTCCGGTGTTTCAAAATCCCCTCCAGAATTTCCTGATGAAGATTCAATCCCGGAAATTGTGTCGAGTGTTCCGCGAGTACGGTCACAACCCGATGCGATTGGATGTTGTGTTCAAATGATCCTCCATGCTTTTTCATCCAGCGGTCCAGTGCCTCTTCGCCCGCGTGCCCGAAGGGCGGGTGCCCCAGATCGTGGCTGAGGGCAACGGCCTCGGCCAGGTCCTCGTTGAGTCCCATCGTCCGCGCGATGTCGCGGCTGATTTGGGCGACTTCCATGGTGTGCGTGAGGCGCGTACGTACGTGATCACTTGTGGTGAGCTGGGTCGAACCATGCGTTCCCGCCACAAAGACCTGGGTCTTGCCCTTCAGGCGCCGGAAGGCCTGCGTGTGGATAATACGGTCCCGGTCACGCTGGAAGGGGAATCGGGTGCCATCCGGAGCTTCGGGATAGGTACGACCAAGAACGCCTTCGTGGGGGACGGCGTAGGGGGCGAGGAGGGTGTTTGCGGCCGCGAGACGATCCTTGAGGGGTTGCACGGCGTGAGTGTAGCCCCGAACAAATATTTCTAGCTCTTATTTAGTGGGTTTCTCTTCCATGCACTGTGCCGGGTGACCGTCGGGCAGTAACGCTTGTCCCCTGAATGTTAGGTGGGTGGCCGCAGTCCCTAGTCCACAGACCCGAAACGATTTGGCCTCCCGTGTACAAGCTGATTGAGAAGAAACGTGCTGCCCAGACGTGTCGCCAAGACGAAAGCGACTGTAAGCTGATCGAAATTTGTGTTCAAGGAAAAGCCCTTGCATGAGCGGTTTTCGAGATGATGAATTTATATTTTGTGAGTTTTGAGAAGCGTCGGAGAAACACGACGGGGAGTATGGAAAACTTTGCAAGTAGACGCAAGGTCATTGCAGATTGCACATTGCAGAAATGTCTTTCTGCAATGTGCAATCTGCAATCATTTTCTTAATACACACGCCATCACATTCGTCCTCCCCGCTTTCACCGCCTCGCGGTCACCGCCGCGATAGGTCCAATACTTTTCCGGATGGCAGCGCGTGCAGTCGTCCATCCGTTCGATGTTCTGCGGCTGGATCCCGGCATCCATCAACTGCCGGTCGGCCCAGCCCCGGAGGTCGGCATTTTTTCCGTGCACGAGATCGGGGGGAATTCCGGAAAGCTCCGAGAGGGGATCAGAAAAGTCGGCGCAGTGTGTGCAGAGGCAGGGGCCTACACCAATTTGCAAATTTGCCATTTGCAATTTGCAATTTGACTGCATGACCTCAAGAAATTTCGGAATGATGCCACACACCAACCCCTTCCACCCTGCATGGATGACACCAACGATATTTGCGTCGGGTGAGTAGACGATGATGGGCTGGCAGTCGGCGATGCGCAGTGTCAGCACAAGACCCGGTTGATCCGTGATCAGTCCGTCGGCCTGCTCGGTGCGCTTGATCATCTGCCTAGTCACGATTGTGCGGCTGCCGTGCACCTGATGCAGAGCTGCGTAGTCATGACTACCCAAGGCTTCAGCCACGGACTGATCAGTGATCAGGCCGTCTTCTTTCGTGAATAGACAACAGGTCAGATGCTTTTCAAAAGGCCGTAGGAGTGCAAAGGGATGCTTGATCATGCGTAGGCACGCAGAACGCGTGGTATGAGATCAATAACGCGGCGCGCGCCATACACATACCCAAATTCAGGCAAGAGAAGAGCGCCAGCACGTTTAATGACCATCGAGGCTGTCCTGCACGCCTCAAGAGGCGAATGCCCCTGTGAGAGCAATCCTGCAATAAGCCCGGCCAGAGCGTCTCCCGTCCCGCCGACGGTAAGACCGGCGTTGCCGCCCGAAATTTCCGTCACCGATCCGTCGCTTGTCGCGATCAGGTCGACAGGTCCTTTCAGGTGCATCGTGACGCCGTGTTGCTTCGCCG
>JBBTVH010000062.1:0-12780 GCA_038063355.1 Patescibacteria group bacterium
CCGGAATCGTCGATCGAGCGGATCCTGGCCATGGAAAAAACCTGGTATCCGCCGCTATCCGTGAGGATCGGTTTGTTCCAGTAAATGAACTGATGGAGCCCGCCGGCCTTGGCGACGGTGTCTTCCCCGGGATGCAGATGCAGATGGTAGGTATTGCAGAGCAGAATCTGCGCACCGAGTGCGAGAAGATCTTCATGTGTGAGTCCTTTCATCGCTCCTGCCGTTCCTACGGGCATGAAGAAAGGCGTTTCGATGGGACCGTGTGCGGTTTGCAGCGTCCCTCTTCTACCCGCCGTGGTTTGTGCATGCAATGTAAACATAAGCTTTACCCTAGCAACAAATTGAGAATGGAGAATGTAATTCTCCATTCTCCATTCTCCATTCTCAATTTTCAATTTTCAATTTTCAATTCCTTGACCGGGGAGTACACTACCTTCCAATCCTCCCCCCAAATTCCATGCTGAACCCCGCCTGGTGCCCTAAAACTCCGAAATGCATCGTCGCGCTCTGTCTCAGAGTTAGCTTCGGTCTCTCACTCGTGTTTGTCGGAATCGCACACTACCTCACTATCTCCGCGTTCCGCGGCATGGTCAGTGATGGGCTTGGCGCCATCTCGCTTCTGGGATCCGTGTGGGCCTACATTCTGCCGGCTCTCATGATCATCGGTGGAGGCCTGCTTGTCGCAGACAAGCGCCGCGATATCGAAGCCTGGGCCACGAGCGTCGCACTCGGTTCCATTCCGGCGGGGATGCTTCTGAAGTCCGTAATCGGCGGCCTTTCTCTGGCCGATACGATGCCCGCCGCCATCAACGCCTTTGTCTGGATCATTCTCTACCTCCTCGTGCTTCGGATTTCGTGTTGCACATCGGGATCGTGCGAGAAGCCGGGGGTGACGGGGATGTAATTACAAACGATCATATGTAGAGACGTGCCGGTGGCACGTCTCTTGGTCGTATAAAAAAGAGACGTACCAACGGTACGTCTCTACGGATGCATTGATAACCGACGGGCGTTTAATGTTTATTCACGATCCCGTCGATAATTCCGTAATCCAAGGCGTCAGTGGCACTCATAAACTTATCACGTTCGGTGTCATTTTTTACCTTCTCCAGCTTCTGCCCCGAGTGCTTAGCGATCATTTGATTCAAAAGGTCTTTCGTCTTGATGATGTGATCCGCATGAATCGCAATATCGGTCGCCTGGCCTTCGGTTCCGCCGAGCGGCTGGTGGATCATGATCTCGCTGTGCTCCAGCGCGAAGCGCTTTCCTTTGGCGCCTCCCATGAGGATAATGGCTCCTCCGGACGCGGCCATCCCTAGGCACACCGTGGAGATATCGGGCTTCACGTACTGCATGGTGTCGTACATCGCGAGCGTGGAAGTCACCTGCCCTCCGGGAGAGTTCACATAGAGGAGGATGTCTTTCTTCGGGTCTTCCTTTTCTAGGAAGAGCAGCTGCGCGATGACGGAATTCGCTACGTCGTCGTTGATCGGCGTGCCGAGGAACACGATGCGCTCTTCGAGGAGGCGGGAGTAGATGTCATACACGCGCTCACCGAACTGCGTCTTTTCGATGACGGTCGGGATCAGCGTGTTCTGGGGTGTGATGATGCCACGGGAGATATTTTTTGCGACGGACTGGATCAGGGGGTGCATGGGGAATTGAGAATGGAAAATTGAAAATTGAAAATGAATGCTATATGAACATTCAGATTATTGTACTGTTTTTTGGTCAACTCGGCAGTAGGCATCTGCTGGAGAATATGGTGCAATGCACGGCGATGACACAGAATTGGAAAGAGGCTTTGACATTTCATGTCCGGAAATCAGCACATCCGTTGATCGTGGTGCTGGGGCCGACAGCGAGCGGGAAGAAAGCGTTCTCGTTACAGGTTGCACACGCCGTAGCGGAGAGTCGTGGTTCGACAGAGCTCACCACAGGCTCTTCTCCGATGCGAGCTGCTGAAATCATCAACGCCGACTCCCGCCAGCTCTATCGCTTCATGGATATCGGCACGGCGAAGATCAAGCCGGAGGAAACAGAAGGGATACCGCATCATCTTCTCGATGTTCTGGATCCAAAAGAAGAAGCGACAGCCGCGTGGTACAAGGCAGAAGCAACGCGTGTCATCCATGAGGTTCTTGCTCGGGGCAATATTCCGATTCTTGTCGGCGGTTCCATGCTCTACATTTCCGCACTTTTGGATGATCTGCAATTTGTCGCAAGCGGTGATCCTGTGTTACGTCAGAAATTGGAGCAGCAATATGACGTGGATGGGGGAGTAGCGCTGTATGCGCGCTTGATGGAGATCGATCCGGAAACCGGATCTGCATTCTCTGTAAAAAACAAACCGTACGTCGTCCGCGCGATGGAGATCTATGAGAGCACCGGAGGAAAGCCATCCCAGTTCAAACAGAAAGGGGAGTGCCCGTGGGATCTTCTGATTTTCGGCATGGAATGGCCGCGAGAAAATCTCGTCGAACGAATCAACGCGCGGACAGAGCAGATGTTTGCAGGCGGCTGGGTTGATGAAGTACGTTTGCTTCTGGATCGTGGATATAGCATTGATGATCCGGGAATGAAGAGCCATGGATACAGAGAAATTGCTGAAAAAATAACGAATTCGGAATGCGGAATGCGGAATGCGGAATGGAAGAAGCTTCATGAATCTATAGCGGCAAAGACACGGCAATACGCAAAACGACAGATGACCTGGTGGAAGCATGATCAAAGAATCCACTGGCTTGCCCCTGAAGATCTTACGCCGTAAGCACCATCTCGAGCTTGCGGAGATCCGCTTTTGGGATGTTCTTTTCCAGCTTCATCGCTTCAACGAGCATTGCGCGTTCACCGCGTGTGTCTGCAACAACGTCAACCATCTGATCGCGCTCTTTTACGGCTTCGGGAGAAAGCTTCACTGCGCTATGCAGATCTTTGAGCGCTTCGCGGGAAGGTTCCTGCTGCTCCTTGGGGATTTCAGGATTTTTCATGCGTGCGGGTGTTAGAACTTAAAGACATCGTGTGTCTCTTCGATCCGCTGCTTCATCTGCCAGAGCTCTGCGATCATCTGGGAGAGGACGGGGGATTCGTCGGGCGTCTGCTTGCTCACGCGGAAGAGATAGATGCTCTGGAGCAGGTTCGCGATGTTCATGAGCGCCAGATCGGTCTTGTCTTGCCACTGCTCGTCGAGCTTGTCGTACACCTCGTGCTTCAGAAAGGTCTGCGGCTGATAGACGTCGATTTCTCCCTTTTCGATGAGAGAAAGGATCGTCTCCAGAAAGCGGTTGTGTGCGTCATCCATGGGAGCGGATGCAGCCTCGCCCATCTTTTTCTGGTCGGCGGCACTTACGCCCGTCTTTTGACCCTGTGCCATCGTTGTGAGGAAGTCAGCCATACGTTCCTTCTATTGTAGCAGAAAGCGGCTATCATTGCATCGTGCTTCACGTGGGTGACCGTGCACCGGCATTCTCCGCTTCGGATCAAAACGGAACCATACATGCATTGGCCGATTACTCCGGCCGCTTCGTGCTTCTCTATTTCTACCCAAAGGACGACACGCCGGGATGTACGAAGGAAGCATGCGGATTCCGCGACCGTTTCGGCGATCTTTCCGCACAGATGGTGATTCTTGGCGTCAGCAAGGATGATGCGGCAAGTCATGCGCGATTCGCGGAGAAGTATGATCTGCCCTTCACGCTTCTTGCTGATCCAGAGAAAAGGATCATCGCAGCGTACGGAGCGAATGGCGAGACCTATCCCAAACGCGTGAGCTTTCTCATCGCGCCGGATGGAACGATCAAAAAAATTTATGACAAGGTCGCCTGCGAGGAGCATGCAGAGGAAGTGCTGCGCGATATCACAGATATGTAATGAGGGGCAGGCATACTTGCCTGCCTATCCAGGGACCGCGGGCAGGTATGCCCGCTCTCCTGTTTGCTATTTGCCTAGACCTCCGTGTCTTCCAGGCCGGCCGTCGCGCCCGCTTCGTCGCTCTTCTCGAAAATGTCCTTACAGAGGCAGTCGTTGCCCGGGCATTTGCAGCCTCCGCAGGATTCGCAGGTGGGGGTGTGGCAGGTTTCGCAGTTCATATCCATTAGTATGGGGCCAGCAGCGACGAAATCAAGATGGGTTTTGGTAGAGACGTGCCGGTGGCACGTCTCTACAATAATGCCAATGCCCAAGGTCGCCGCCCCTAAAACGCAGTCCGAGCCCCTAGCCTACCGCGTGCGCCCTCGAACCCTTTCGGAATTCATTGGCCAGCGCGAGATCGTAGGGGAGGGGACAGCGCTGCGAGCTGCGATAGAAAGCGACGCGCTTTCTTCGGTGATCCTCGCGGGACCTCCGGGGACCGGGAAGACGACGCTCGCGAAGATCATCGCGGAGACCACCAAGGCGCAGTTTATGCAGCTCAATGCAGTCACTAGCGGCGTTGCCGATCTGAAGGCCGTGTGTATGGAAGCGGAGCGGATGAAGACGACCTTCAAGCAACGCACAGTCCTCTTCATCGACGAGATTCACCGCTTCAATCGGGCGCAGCAGGATGCGTTGCTTCCCTATGTAGAGCGCGGCGATGTCATTCTCATTGGCGCTACGACGGGCAATCCATACTTTGATGTGAACGCCGCACTTGTTTCACGGTCGCATGTGTATCTCTTAAAACCCCTGAGCATTGAAGAACTTGCCGTCATCCTCAAAAGCGCTGTCACGGATGATCGCGGCTACAAAGGGCAACTGAAGATTTCTAATGAGGCGCTCACTCGCCTCGCAACGATCGCCAACGGCGATGCGCGCATCGCCCTGAATGCGCTTGAACTGGCGGCACTCACAGCCGGGAAAAACCTGTCTCTTGCAGAGATCGACAAGCTGTTTAAGGAGCGCAGGTCGCGGTATGACGCCGACCAGGAGGACCACTACGATACGATCTCCGCATTCATTAAATCCCTTCGCGGCAGCGACGTCGATGCGGCGCTTCTGTGGCTCTTCAAGATGATCAAAGGCGGCGAAGACCCGCGGTTTCTTTTCCGACGCATGGCGATCTTTGCTTCCGAGGACATCGGCAATGCCGATCCGCGTGCGCTTCAGATCGTCGTATCCGCATGGCAGGCGTTTGAACTGGTAGGACTCCCAGAAGGCGAATTCTTCCTAGCACAGGCGTGCGTGTATCTCGGGCAGGCTCCGAAGAGCAATGCGGTGACCAAAGCGATGGGTACGGCGAAGAATGCGATCAATACGTTGCCTTCTCTCGAGGTGCCGATGCACCTGCGCAATGCTCCCGTGAAGGGAATGCAATCGCAGGGGTACGGAAAGGGGTACGAGTATCCGCACAATGCTCCGGGTGGCGTCGTGGCGGCGCATTACTTCCCGACGGGCGTGGAGCGGACGGACTTCTATGAACCGACGGAGAGGGGGTTTGAGAAAGAGGTCGGGGATCGTCTCCGTACTGTACGACACATACTTCAATAATCGTTTCAAAGTATTGTATTACAATGATCGTATGCCTATTGAGTTCCCCCAATCGGCAGACGAAGTGATCGCGCTCTTCCGTGACCAACCAGAGTTGCTCGAGTGTGCGATTGGCGATGTTCACACAGTCACCGATGGGATTTCTTTTCACATACAACAATCACATGCTTGCGGCGGAGTCCCCGTTATCGGACTGATCATGCCATCGGTGTTGGATGAGCTTGATGAGTATAGGCTGAGAATGTTTGCGAAATTATATGAAGAGGGTGGTGACTGCACACAGACGCTTCTGAATATTGCACACGAATCTTCGCAGTTTCTTCTCAATATTCATGATGTCATCAAAAACATCCATCTCTCCGATGCCGCTCGTGAGACGGCTCGTGATGCTGCACGCACTCGATTTTGCTATTACTCCTTGTATGTGCAGATACTCTCTATCTACCATGAACTGTTTGATGAGGAGCTACCAACAGCGGTAAAGTCAGGATTTGAGTTATAGAGATTTTGTGTTATAATATAAAAAACACCCCTATGACCCGCACCCTCGCTTCCGCTCGACTCTTTGCGCACCGGCACGATGAACTGCCGGCCTTTCATGCCGCATATCTTGTCATTACCGTCCTTTGCGCAGCGCTGCTTTCACTCGGCGCGTTTGCTGCACTCATCATCGCCCATATGGCGCTGGATTATGTGAAGTACCGCGATTATCACCGCTTCACGTTCAGAAAGACGATTGAGGGCATGGTTCGCGAAAGTCTCTTCGATGTCGCACTTCTTTCTATTGGTCTTACATTCACCGTGTATTTCCACCATGCGATGGCCGTGGCAAGCATCTCGGGCCTTCTGCGCTCAGAACTGACGATGGTGCGGGCTCTCGGTACCGTCATCCCGAAATTCCTCATTCTCAATGATTCACTGAAAGTATGGATCCATGTCCGCAATTATCTGGAGCACCCGCATCCAAGGATCGGCAAATCCTGGACGCTTACGGAACGCCTTTCCATTCTCACGATTATCACGGGCATCGTAGCGCTTGTCCTCGCCGCGCCTCTTATGGGAGCTGATTTTTCTACGGTTCTCGGCATTCTTGGAGAGGAGATGACAACACTCTTCCATTAAGCGTTATTCCAGCACTGTCAGCACCTGCATCAGCCCGATGCCGCCGCAGATGAGAATCAATTGCGTCAGCGCAGAACGCAAGCGGGTTTCTTTGTGAAGCTCAGGGATCAGGTCGGCGCCGGCAATGTAGAGGAAGTTTCCGGCGGCAAATGCCATAAGAAGCGGCAGAAAAGCGGGATGTTCGCTGCGGCTCAGAAGAACGAATGCCGCTCCGAGAACTGAGGCCAGAGCGGAGCAGAAATTCCAGAGCAGAGCCTTGCCGCGCGTGTAACCGCTGTAGATGAGAAGTGCGTAGTCGCTGATTTCCTGGGGAATTTCATGCAATGCAATGGCGATGGTCGTGGCGATGCCGATCTCAGTGGAGACCAGAAAGGCTCCTGCTATCAGTGCGCCGTCGACGATGTTATGGATGCCATCTCCCACGAGTGTGAGCATTCCCACGGGGTGATGATGGTCGGAGGAGGGGAGGACGTGGCAGTGGTGCCAGTGGATGATTTTCTCAATAACGAAGGAAGCGATGATGCCGATGAGGATTGCCATGCTCGTGGCGGGCAAGAGGCCCGTTTCCTCCGTGATCTCCGGGAGGATATGAATAAAGACTTCGCCGAGGAGCACGCCCGCGGCAAGGCTGACTAAGTACACCAGGCTCCTGCGAATAAACGCTTCCGAAACCGCAAAGAGTGCGATGCCCACAAAGGAGATTGCACTCACGACGAGGACGGCGACGATGGCGGAGAAGGAGGCGTTGAGCATATGGAGATTTCCGCCCTATTGTGCACGTGCTCTGACGATTCTTCCAACGATCAAAAGGGGATTCCTTCAGGAAACAGGTCTGCCTCCACTCCTCTGGCCTCTTTGAACCACGTCTCGGCCTCTTTCGTCTTCTCTCCGCCACTGTAGCGCACCCGGAAATCCGTGAAACGATCCTCCAGAGAGACACGCTCGTCGATCTTCACGCGCTTGTCGGCGTAGAAGAGAAGCTGCTGCTCTACGGTTCTTCGCGGCGGTGTGGGAAGCATTAGCCCGTGGACGGCGACCACTTCCGCGACCGCTGGAAATCCGTTCTCTCGCAGAAACTCTGCGCATGCCGGTTCGTGCTTGATGCCCGGGAATTGCGTTCTGATCTTCGCCCACAACTCCAACTGTTCCTCGGAATGATTCTCGGGGCCGACAAATCCTCCCGCGCGGAAATCCAGAAACCGCAGAAGATCGTGGGCCTCGGCGCTTCTTCGGAGAAGCATCGGCCGCAGAGGTACTCCGCGTTGTAGCAATACTTTTCCGAGATCTTCGGCAAGAGCGGCAACCGCATCGCAGTGCCTGCCGATGTGTTCCGGCAGCAGCATTTCGCTGCGCCAGCCTTCGATCGTCGCGCGAGAGGGAAGCTTCACGTCGTCAAACGTTATCGCCGCCGTGCGTCCATCTTTCTCTTCCCGCAGCATGATCTCGATCTTGGGTGATGAAAACGTTCTGCTCGCATGTTCCGGCCACTCGATGCAGCGAATGCCTGTGTGATCATCTGTTGACTGCAGAAGATCCTGGGACTGCTTCTGAGACAGACGATAAAGATCGATATGAATACATTCCGAATTCCGAATTCCGAATTCCGAATTATTCAAATGATATCTCTGTTCCAATGCAAATGTGGGGCTCGTAATCTGCTGCGGGATCCCAAGCCCCTTCGCAAACCCCTGCAGGAAGGTGGTTTTACCCGCGCCGAGCTCTCCGGAGAGGAGAATATCAACCGGAACGGTATAGATCGACCTGGAAAGGGCCCTGCCCGCAGACATAGTCTTTTCCGCATTACTGAGCCAAATGTTAATTGATTCTAACATTGATCAATGTTAGATAATGTGATACAATATTATTAGTACAAAATACATATGCACACAGTCCATCGTCGCAAGCATGGCTTTACCGTACGGAGCGTCCACGTGGCCGCAGAGCCGCATGCGTTTCACTATCTGTCCCAGCGCGCGTCCTTCTGGGTCGCGGCGCTTTCGGTGATCGCGTATATCGCGGGAAACATGATGGGGCAGTACGGTTGGCATACGTTTTGGGCATCGGTGCTCGGCAAAATGGATGATAGCTTGATCGTCTACACCGGCACAGTCACGCCGATTGCGCAGGTCCCTGATTACCGTCGCTGGAGCACGTACGGAGGAAATGCCTCGGAGCACACATTCAATCAGGTCCCGAACCAGTTCCTGACGCCGCTCCCGCGCTATGACGCCGGTAGCGCCGACGCCGAGAATACCTACAGCGTCTATTCCATGGGCCATCTCAGTTCCTACGCCACAGGTGAAGAAAACTCCGGAAGCCACGTCGGCGTCGATATCCGCGTTCCCACAGGTACGCCTATTCGCGCCGTCATGAACGGGGTTGTGGAACGTGTGGATACCGCAGGCAATGGAGGACTGGGCGTCATGGTGATGCTGCGGCATCCGAATGTTCCGGATCCCGTGGACCCGAAGAGAATGACGACGCTCTATTCCATTTACGGACACTTGAATAGCGCGCTTGTACGTGAGGGGACGATTGTCTCGAAAGGCGAGCAGATTGGGTATTCGGGGCAAACAGGATTTGCCACGGGCCCGCATCTCCACTTCCAGATGGATCGCAACGAAGCGACGTGGCATCCATTCTGGCCTTTCACAGGACAAGAGCAGCGCGACGCCGGCCTTAGTTTCGTCGCGGCCGTCGACCGTGGGCTGAATCAAGCCGACGGCAAGAAATTCACCGTCCAGCCGATGTTTTACGTGCAGGCAAACTATCCTGCTGCGCGCCAGACGATTGCTTCCGCCGATCCTTCGATATTCGGGGGGCAGCAATCTTCCGCTTCTCGAATGTCGCAGACGCCTGCACCCCGGCCTTCGCGATCATCGCGCATCCTTAAACGCCGCGAGCAGCGTATCGCCCTAGCCCGAAACCGTCGGACGGTTGCGGTACAGGCGGCCTCCTCGGCGATCGCATCCCATTCCGCAGTCGTCGTGCTCAACCGCTCTACGGTTGTCACGGCCTCTCCGGAACTTTCCCCGACATTATCGGAAGCTCGTCCGGCAGGCGGGCCTGCAGCCTCCTCTTCCGAGTACACAATCGCAATCACGCATGACGGCGCCTTCAGCGGCCGTGGTTGGGAGGAAGTGAAAATCCGCATTCTCGATGTCGCAGGGAATGTCGTGCGTACTCCCGAACTTTCCTCGGACGTGTATCTTCGCACGGCGTTCGGTGACGCGGAATTCCGTCCGGCGCAGCTCTCGTCATTTGATTTCGAGAGAGGGGGAGTGACCGTGCAGATGCTCCCGCGTGGCCGCCGCACGGTGATCATCGAGGCGAAGCCCTTTGGAGCGGTGAGCAAGCCGATGGTGTTTGAGGGATAGATGCTATTCATCATCCCGCTAATACTTTCCAATACTGAATCGCCGGTTCTTCATACGGATGCGCCTTTCGCGCAGCTTCAAGAACATCCTTCAGATGCGCTTCCTCGACAACGACTTCGATCCTCTCTTCCTCTACCTCTTCAATCGTTCCTTCTGATCCGATATACGGACTTGCTCCCTTAAGCGGTCGAAAGCGGCCTATACCGCGCGTAGAGAAGGAACAGTTGTCGTAGTTGCCGAGTTTCCCGCCTCCCGCATCGGCAATTGCTGTGCGCAGAGTATCCGTATGCGTGACGGGGACATAGATGATGAGGTGATAGAGGTTCATATTTCCTTGCTCTTGATAAAAGCGTACGCTACAATGTACGCATGAACAAGTTTATGACGGCAACAAAGGCTCGCAAGAATTTTTATGCCGTGATTGATGAGGCAGGACATCCGGGAGTCGCCGTGGCTATTACGCATGCAGGCACCCCCAAGGTGGTTATCATGTCCTTTGAAGAATATGAGGGATGGCAGGAGACCATGGAGATTATGGCTGACCCTGTGTTGAGCAAGGAACTTGAGGAAGCAGTGCAGGACATGAAGGCGGGGAATCTTCACAAAAATACTATCAGTCTTGATGAGGTGAAAAAGAGACTTATGAAGAAAAGGAGAAAGAAGCCACAACACCGCTAATGATGTACGCGCTTGAAGTTAAAACGAAGGCGCAGAAACAACTAGAGTCTCTTCCAAAGAAAGATCAAAAGCGAGTACTAGCAGCCTTTGACGTTCTCAGGGAAAATCCAACTGCAGGAAAGCAGCTTGAAGGGAAATACAAGGGCTTTCGTTCTCTAAGGCTATGGCCTTATCGCATTATCTATGCCGTGGACCACAGCATCATCACCGTAACCGTTGTGAAGATAGGTCACAGAAAGGAAGTCTACAGATAAGGATTCTTACGATTTTCTCCCCGAATACACCGACAGCACCAGCATGATCGCAAGCAGCACGAGCCCAGCGAAGAACTTTTGCAACGTATCCATGAAGAGCGCCGCGACGCCGAAGCTTGTTCCGAGAACAGCCGTAAGCGCAATCACCTGTCTCTCGCTCCAGCCTGCTCTGAGCAGCCGGTGGTGCAGATGTTCATCGACCGCGTTTCCCCGGAAGGGAGATTTTCCCTTCAGGATGCGCCGGAAGACGACAATCACACTGTCGAGCAATGGCACGCCCAGTACCAGAAAACCCGTCGCCACTTTTCCTCCGGCGTAGATCGTAAGGACGCCGAGCATGAGGCCGAAGAATATCGATCCCGTATCGCCCATCAAAACTTTTGCCGGTGGGAAATCGAAGAGGAGTGCTGCGCTCGCGATGCCGGCGAGGATGAAGGCGAGAAGTGCAAGCTGCGGATCATTGACGCGACTGCTGAGAGAAAGCGCGCCGATTGTGGAAAATCCAATGAGCGACACCACGCTCACTTGTCCCCGGATGCCATCAAACCAGTTGAGCGCGTTCATCGTGAGTCCAAGCCAGAGCATCGTGAACATGGCCCCGATGACGGAGGGATTGCTGAATGTTTCGGAGGTGATCACCCAAGTATCGAGTGGGATGATCGGGAAGGCACTGATAGCATCGAGGGGATTGGTGATCGTAAAGATCCGCGTGCCGGTGAGAAAGATCAGCAGAGCGGCAAAGAGCTGGACGGCCAGCCGGATGAAAAACGGCAGTGGTCTTCGGTCATCGATGAAGTTCACGATGCTCAGAAGCACCACAGCTATAACAATTCCCCAAGACGCCATATCCAGCGGATCGAAGAGGAAAAAGTAAAAGAGGAAGACGCTGACGCTGATAATCCCCGTAGGGTAGGGGAGACGTCTGCGTGTGAGCCCGTAGCGTTCGGGGAAGTCGAGAAGATGCAGCCGGGGAAACAGTCGCAGTGCTGCGAGATGCAAGAGCGCGGTGATCCCGAATGCCAGCAGGGGAGTTACTAGGGTCATAGAAGTATTATGTATTAAGTATTACGTATTAGGTATGTCCTGCTCACTTCGAGTGGAACTGCCTATACGTAATACCCAATACGTAATACATAATACTTCTATGACCAAATCTCGAACGTCACCGACGCGCATGCTCCTCGGCGTTCTCGGCGCGTCGTCCCAAAGCTCGAAGATTCTTCGAGAGTGGAACCGGATGCTGCGCGAAGAAAGCATCGACGGCTCGATGGATCGCTATCCGTGTACGGCGCTGACCCTGCCCGAACGTCTGAGCGAGATGCTGCACTTCGACCGGCGGGGATACATCATCATTCCGGCGTTGCATCAGCCGATTCTTCCCTTGATGGATATTCTCGATGCCTCTGCCCAAAAACGCGGTGCAGTCGATACGGTTGTGAACGACGGGGGAGTCCTTAAGGGATATTGGACTGACAATAACAATGATCAGAGAATTTCTGTATGGTTTGGAGGGCAATAAGGGATTGAAGGGAATGAAGGGATCCCTTACATCCCTTCAATCCCTTATTCCCCTTTGTTACACTTTGGTTATGCACGCATCAAAGCATTCCTATCCACTGCTCAAAGACGCCCCCCTCAAAGGCAAGCGCGTCCTCGTGCGTGCCGGCTTTGACATCCCCATTGAAAACGGCAAGGTGATCGATACGTCGCGTATCGATGCGCTGCTTCCCACCATGCAAGCGATTTTGAAGGGTGGCGCATCACTCATTCTCATGGCGCATCAGGGACGACCCAAGGACAAGCCGGATCCCGTGTTCAGCCAGAAGCCGCTCGTTCCCGTTCTCGAAGCGGTCCTCAAGACCAAAGTCCTGTTTGCCGATTCCTGC
>JBBTVH010000063.1:0-3656 GCA_038063355.1 Patescibacteria group bacterium
TCCCCCTCATTATGGTCAGCCAGTCCGGTTCCATCGAACTTGATGCATTTCCGGGGATTGACGATCCCCTTCGTGTTAGCCAGATCGATGAAGCCGCCACTGATCGCGATGGCGTTCCCAAATACCGTGTGAAGCTGGACTTCGCCGCTCCGCGTGATGCACTTCGCGTAGGAATGACCGGCGACAGCGAGATCATCACGGGGATGCGCGCAAACGTCCTCTCGGTTCCGCGCAGAGCGGTCATTGAGAATGAAGACGGAGAGGAGATGATACGCGTTCTCTTGAACGGAGATGTCACAGAGAAGCTTGTCGTCATGGGTATGGAAGGATCCGACGGCGAAGTAGAAGTCGATGGCGTTGAAGAGGGCGCAGTGGTGGTTGTTTTGATCAAGGAATAACTTGGTATTATGTATTACGTATTAGGTATGAATGCCGCTTCTCCCATACATAATACTTAATACGTAATACATAATACTTATCATGACTTCTTTAATCTCCCTCAAAGGCCTTCATAAATCCTACTTCAATGAGGAAGTGGAGACGGCGGTTCTCCATGGCATCGATCTCGACATCGAAAAAGGCGAATTCATCGCCATTATGGGGCCGTCGGGCTCCGGTAAATCCACCTTGATGCATATCCTTGGTTTTCTGGACCGTCCTACGACGGGAACGTACCACTTTCTCGGCGAGGATACCGCGGGGAAGAATGACGACGAACTCGCCGCGATTCGTGCAACGAAAGTGAGTTTTGTGTTCCAGGCGTTTCATCTGTTGCCGCGTGCAACCGTCCTCGAGAACGTTCTTCTTCCGCTCCTCTACCATCCGGGTATCCCTGTTTCAGAGCGTCAGCGCTACGCTCAAAAGGCTATCGATTCCGTTGGGCTCACGGAGCGTTCCGGGTTTCTCAGCAGCCAGCTTTCCGGAGGCCAAAAGCAGCGCGTGGCGATTGCTCGCGCTCTTGTCACGGAACCCGAACTCATCTTTGCAGACGAGCCGACCGGAAACCTGGACTCTGCGTCCGGCCTTCAGGTGATGGAAGTCCTGGAGAAACTTAACGCCGCCGGCCACACGATCATCCTCGTCACCCATGAACGCGCGACGGCCGAATTCGCCGACCGCATCGTCCACATTAAAGACGGGTTGATTGAGAGTGATTCCATGACGCATAAGAGACGTCGAGCTCATGTTTCCTCTTCCATCAAATAATTGTTGTATTGCTGAATTGTTAAATCTCTCCTGTCGCCTGCGAACAATACAGCAATACAGCAATTCAACCGCTTAGGCTTCCATGCATCTTCCAGACCTTCTATCGTCGGCATTCATCTCTCTTCGCCGCAACCTCGGCCGGAGCACTCTTACGATGCTTGGCATCGTCATTGGCGTAGGGTCCGTAGTGCTCATGAGCTCGGTCGGTGCCAGCATGAAGCTCGTTATCCTCAGCCAGATCTCCTCGCTCGGAAGCCGTAGCATGGTGATCTTTCCGGGAAGCAATCAGGAAGGGGGAGCAAGCCAGGTCTTTGCCGGCTACGACAGTCTTACGTTTGACGACATTGAGCGCCTGGAGCAGCTGCAGACGATTGAGTCCGTCGCGCCCATCGTCTTCCTCCCCGGCCCCGTGAAGCGCGGCCGCGAAGATTCCTCCGCACAGATCCTTGGGGTCCATCCCAATTTCTTCCTGAATCAGAAGATCACTGTGGAAGAAGGGCGGCTTATCGACATCGAGGACCACGACCGCGCGGCCACCTTTGCCGTGCTCGCTCCCGATGCCCGGGAAGACCTCTTCGGGCAAAGCGATCCCATCGGCAAGGAGATTACGATTGGCGAGAGAAGTTTCACCGTTATCGGGGTCAGCGAGGCACTGGGTTCCCAATTCTTCCAGAACGCGGATGACCGCATCTACGTGCCGCTTTCGATTGCACGCCAGGTCACCGGTCAAAAGTATGCCAACTACATCACGATGCTTTCCACAGGAAGCTTCGATGTCGCCTTCGAAGATGTGAAAGCCTTGCTGCGCTACCGCCACAAAATCGAGAACCCGGAAGATGATCCCGAGAAAGACGACTTCATCGTCCGTTCTTCGGAGCAGGCCAACGCCATCCTGAGCTCCGTCTCCCTCGGCCTGACACTCTTCATCACGACGGTCGCGGGCATCTCGTTGCTTGTCGGCGGCATCGGCATCATGAATATCATGCTCGTCACCGTCACGGAACGGACGCGCGAGATCGGACTTCGCAAAGCCATCGGAGCGCGCCCGCGCGATATCCTCTTTCAGTTCCTAGCAGAAAGCGTGGCACTCACGATGGTCGGCGGCATTGTGGGCCTCGCATTCGGATTAGGATTTGCCTTCCTTATCGCGATGATCGTCCGCGGCATTCTGAGTACGTACATCTTCGCTGTCTCCTTCCCGAGCATGATCGCTGCGGTCGTGATGGCGGCAATGACCGGCGTGATCTTCGGTATCAGTCCCGCCAGAAAAGCTTCCCTGCTTGATCCCGTGGAATCCCTTCGTTATGAATAATATATGTGTTCAATGTTAATCTCTTCTATAAGGTCTGAATCTCAATTATCAATTCTTGAATAATGACCACTGCCGACCTCCTTTCCGCCGCCTTCACGGGCATCAGTTCCAATGCCAAGCGCACGGGCCTCACGATGTTGGGTGTCATCATTGGCGTCACGGCCGTGGTCTTGATGATCAGCATCGGACGCAGTTTCCAAGGATATATTCTCGATCAGATCGATTCGTTCGGGACCAATACGATGGACATCATCCCCACGGGGTTTGAGAAATTCGGAGGCAACCTCGACAGCCTCACTATTGAGGACTATGAACGCATCAAGCGCCTTTCCACGGTGGAAAATGTGGTGCCGGTGATCATCGTGGGAAAGCCCGTCTCCTATGCCCGCGAAGATCGCACGCCTATGGTCTTCGGCGCAACGGAAGACATCTTTTCCAACTACGGACTCACGGTGGATCAGGGAAGGCTCCTCGATGCTTCCGATGAAGAGGGTGCTCGCCACAGTGCCGTGGTTGCCTACCAGACAGCGCTCGATCTCTTTGGAAACAGAAATCCCATCGGGGAGAGAATCGATATTGGTCAGGAAAGCTTCACAGTCGTCGGGACTCTGAAGAGCCTCGGATCTCTTTTACTTTCGGATATGGACAAGCCGGTCTTCATTCCGTTTTCCACGGCACGCAGCGTCACCGGCCAGGATCACCTCACCTACATCACCCTGAAGACCATAGGGGATGCTGAGATCGCCAAGCGCGACATTACCGAACTTCTTCGCGATCGCCACCGGATCGACAATCCCGACAATGACCCGGACAAAGACGACTTCATCGCACGGTCGGCCGAACAGGTCACCGCGATCATTTCCTCGGTGACGATGGGGCTCACCGTGTTCCTCGCGCTCATCGCCGGTATCTCCCTTCTTGTCGGCGGCATTGGGATCATGAACATCATGCTCGTCACCGTCACCGAACGGACGCGGGAGATCGGACTCCGCAAGGCTATCGGCGCGAAGTCCCGGGATATTCTCCTCCAGTTCCTCGCCGAAAGCGTCGCGCTCACCTGCACCGGCGGCCTCATCGGCATCCTCATCGGAACGGGCATGGGTTGGATGCTCTCGCAGATTGCCAACCGCGTGCTCGG
>JBBTVH010000064.1:0-10160 GCA_038063355.1 Patescibacteria group bacterium
AACCGGAAGGGACCATGCGACGTAAAGTTTAGGGTTTAGAGCCCTCTGCCGCAACGTGCGAAGAGGCGTAATTTCTGCTATACTACTCGGATGCTCAAGCCTTTGATGATCGCGGCCGTCTATACGGCAAACCCAACCGCACAGGGTGCTGTTACGGGCCTTGCCGCGTGGAATTTTGACGGTGCCGCACGCAATTTCACGACGATGTTCGCCAATATCGTCGGGATTCTGATGTCTTCGATCGTCAGCATCTGCGCCGCGGTCTTTCTCACCGGCGCATTCCTCTACATTATCGGTTCGTTCGGCAAGGAAGACCTCAAAAGTAACGGCAAAAATATGATGATCGGCTCACTGATCGCCCTTCTGATCGTACAGCTGGCCAGAGCGATTGTCGCAGTGACGCTGCTCTTCCTGTACTGGGGCTCGCTGTAGCAACATCCTTCGAATTTCGGGAAAGATCCATGGGATAAATATTATCTGATTTTTGTTGCACTCCCATGGAAGGCACGCGGTACACTGAGGACGCATGGATCCCCAAACTCAGCCCCCCGCAGACATCATGGAGCGCCTGGAGACGGCGGAGCAACTGAAGTTGGGAGGGAAACACTGCGAAGCACTTACGATCCTCGAGGATTTGCTCGTGGAAGACCCTGAAAATGTCGCGGCGCTTGAAGAAGTGGCGGACAATGAATTAAGCCTGGAGCGGATGGAGCGCGCGGAGGCTGCCGCGAAGGAAGCCATCGCGCTGGATACCGAAAGCTACACGGCGCACTACATCCTGGGGTTCCTGGAATCGCAACAGGAGAAGTGGACCTCGGCGCTGGGGCATCTGAAGAAATCCAACATCCTCAAGCCCAATAATCCCGAGATTCTGCGGTGTCTGGGATGGGTGCTTTTCCATGCGGGCGAGCGCGCGCAAGGCATCGTCACGCTCGAACGCGCACTGAACCTGGAGTCCGATAATCCCCTTACCCTCTGCGACCTGGGGGTGACGTACCTGGAACTCAAGAATTTCGGAAAAGCGCGAAGCCTCTTCCAGCGCTCGCTGGATCTGGATCCCGGCAATGAACGGGCGCGGGAGTGCGTGCAAGCGATTGACCGGCTGGAGAGGACGGTAGAGGAGATGGGGATGAAGAAATAACGCGTGATACGTCGGAGGTAGGGGCATAGCGCGCTATGCCCCTACTCACCATGTCATGATCTCCCTATACTGCCCTCCATGCTGCACCTCGAACCCGGCTGGAAGCTGCTTCTACAGCGTGGCATCCGCCGCGGCGTACGGACTCTTCGGCGCGAACACGACTGGCTCGGGAGCCTGGGGGCCCTCACGGGAATTTTTATCCTGCTCCAGCTCCTCGGGCTCGGGCTTGCCACCGCCACCGCAGGCGAAGCGCTTCTCAAGGAACGCACCGAACTGCAGCTGGAACTGAAAGCCGGCGTGAACGACCGCGATATCAGCGACCTGATGACAGGGCTCCAGGAACTCCCCTATGTCGCGCGTGCATCGTTCATGACGCGCGAGCAGGCATACGACCGCGCCCGCAGAGCAGATCCTGAATTGATCGGTTTTCTGGAAGAATACGGCCTGAGCAATCCCTTCAATGACGCCGTAACGGTGACGCTGACGTCGCTGGAGCACTACCGCGATCTTTTGCACGTACTTGAAGATCCGGGATGGCAGCGCATTGTGGATCCCTCGTTCCTTTCGAATGCAACGGCGGAGCAGGATTATGTGGAAGCGCTGATGACGGTGACACGGGGCATCCGCTCGCTCGTGCTCTTTGTGCTCGGCATCGGCACCGTCACGCTCCTCTTTGTCGTCATTAATCTCACCCGCACCCGGGCGTTGGCACGCTCGGAGGAAGTGCTCGTAGAACGGATCGCCGGCGCGCAGACCGCCACGATCCTTCTGCCGTTTGCCGCAGAAGCGAGCGTCCTTCTCGCCATTGCGACGATCGCGAGCTTCATTGTGACGGTTCTTCTGGCGTCGTCCGCACCGCTTCTGGTGCCGGCACTTGGAAGCGGCGGCGTGCTCGGGGAACTATGGGGTATGGTTCGTCTTATCCTGCATTCGATGATTCCGTTGGCGTTCCTTGTGGAGCTGATTCTCATTCCTGTGATCGCTTCCACCGGAGCGTGGATCGGGATTGCGCCGCAGGTGCGCTCACCGAGGATCGCGATGACGTAGGAACGCCGCACGCCCTAGGCGATGCGGCTGGATGTATACTATCCCCCGTGCCCCGTACTCTCTCCTGCGACGCCATCGTCCTTGCCACCTATAACGTGGGAGAAGCGGATCGTTTTTGCATACTTTTCACCAAAGAGCTCGGACGTATCGCCGCGCGGGCCAGTGCGGCACGCAAACCCGGAAGCCGGCTAGGGAGCGTCCTCCTCCCTTTTCAGCGGGTAGAGGTGGAACTGCGGGAATGGAACAGCGGCTATGTGATCACGGGGGCGCGCAGACATCCGGCGTGCGCAAGAAGCTGCACCCCTGCAGGGGTGCAGCTAACGCAGTTTCTGGCGGCATCGGAAATCACCGAGCTTCTTTTGATGCTCCTGGAGGAAGGAGAACCTTCCCCGGAACTCTTTGAATGCCTTGCGGAAGGACTGCGCAGCACTGCACCCTCTCCCCTGCCCCATACTGTCCGGATTCTTCATCTTCTGGGCCACATGCCGAGTACCGACATGCCGCACTTTGCGACATTCAGCGCGGAAGAGAGGCACTGCATCGGAGAGTGGATTGAAGGAGGGTACGAAGCATCGATATTATCGACGGGAGCGGAGCGGACACTTTCGTCGTTGTGTGAAAATATTTTGAATGATCACGCTGGAAAGAAGCAGCGGGTGCCGGGGATTAAACAAGCAATGACATTTGCGGTGTAACTAATTTCTCCGCCGTACCGGTCTTGCCGGACTTCTGGCTCTGCTTGATGGTGATGCTTCTGATATCACTGATACAGTGGGTGCGCTCGAAGCCGAGCCGCCCACAAGTGGTGAATCGACCGCCACTCCTATCTGCATGAACAAGGGACGCGCTTCATAGACGGAATACACCGGTTCGATGAGATCCTCTGCAGTTTCCGGCAAACGCGTGACGCGGAACCATGCCGCGCGCATGCCCGGCACACGGTCTCCCACTTTGCGCGTGGTACCCGCTGGAATTTCCACCGTGTATTCGCTGCGGTCCGGCGGAGGATTGGTCCTGCCCCATGTATAGGGACCGTAGATCTCGCTCCGGCGGTTGTCCTTCGTGCCGTAGTAAATGAAATACGCCTTATCGTTCTGCACATAGGCTTGAAGCAGAAGTGCACCGGGCGTGTCGTTGGTGAATTGCATGTCGGTATTCGGCGGATACACCGTGGCATCCGTTCCCTGCGGGCCGTAGTAGCGCACAGCAAAGCTGTGGTTGCGGCGGTCTTCGATGGGGAGCCCGTACTCCCACGCGCCGCGGTACGCGGTGGTACTCACTTGGCAGAGCCCCCCGCCATATTCCGGAAGCGTACGCTCCCCGAGGATCACGAGCTCCTTTTTGTAGCCCGTCGCCGCGTTCACGGGACCCAAGACTTCATTGAAGGAAAAGACCGTGTCTTTGGGAATGATGTGCCCGCTGAATTTCTCGAGCCCCACGGCGATATTGTGACGTCGGGCCAGCGGAGAGCCGCTGAAATCCGATTCGCCGACGGAAACAACTTCCGTAATGCCCGCTTGCCGCAGTTCCTGATCGAGCACGGTGATCGCGGGTTGCTCCGTGATGATGGGTAGCGTGACATCGGCAATTTCCCACGAGAGTGCTTCCGCAATGAACGCGGCTGCGGCTGCGCTATTGAGCTTCCGGCCTGGAAGCCCGGCACCTTCGAAGGCAATGCTTCCATCGAGCGTGCGGCTGATACGTACCGTACCCGGTTCCCGGTCCAATGCCGGAGCGATGTTCTGCTGCAGCGTGGCGGTAATCGCGGCCGTGTCCCACTGCTGCACGGTGGTGCGTGTGATGCCGGGTGGCAGAGCGGGAGTCGTGTCCCCGTCGATACGCATCCCCTGCGGAGCGCGGAAGACCCCTCCCTTGTATCGGAATTCTTCCTGCGAAGACCGCCACGACGGATACTGCGCGGGTTGCACGGTGAAGATGTGATGCTCATGGCGCAGCGTGATTTCCACGGGTGCGGCAAAAGCAGACGATGTCCCTGCACACAGAAAAATGACCACCGATAACGGGTAACCGATGACGGATATCGGACTATGGTTTCTCATAATGCGGGGACGGATGCTCATCTAAAGCCTTGTTCACGAGCCGGTCGGCATGGTGGTTGTCCTCCCGGGGTACGTGCTTGAACGCAATACCCGGAAACTCCGTGCTTAAAGCGCGGATCTCCTGGAAAAGCGGCTGCAGCGTGGCCATGCGCACCTGATACTCCCCGGAAAGCTGCTTCACGATGAGTTCGGAATCCAAGTGACAGAGAAGCTTGTTGGGATGGTAGAGCCGTGCGATCTTGAGACCTTCAATGAGCGCTCGGTATTCCGCTACGTTGTTCGTTTCAATCCCGATGCGCTGATAGTGCTCACGCACCACCACCCCCGTCGCAGGATCCAGAAGCACGCAGGCAATCGCCGCCTGGCCGGGATTGCCGCGCGAACCGCCATCCGAGAAGAGATGGAGCGTTCCCCCGACGGCGCCCGGCAGCTCCTGCTGGATGGAGGATACGGAGCCATGGAGCGCCTTCTCCAGCGTCTCGACCACAAACTGCTCCCGTTCCTGCGCACGCGGAAAGAGCTGCTTCAATTGATGGTCGAGAGAGGCGGGAAGACGGATCACAGGAATTGAAAATTGAAAATTGAGAATGAAAAATATCGCAATGCGATTACATGTGCATTCTCCAATCTCAATGCTGAATTTTCAATTCTCAATTCTCAATTTTCAATTCCCTTACAGGCACAATCATGTGGAGAGCACGCACATGAATCCTCGGGCAGATCTAACTTGAAGCGTTCGTCGCGGAAATCGATCGTCGCGCCTCCGATGCGCCCGAGTGTGAGAGGCGACGCAAAGACGCGCACGTCGGGCTCTTCGGCGTTGAGGAAAATGCGGTCCCCTTCTTCGAGTGCGTCGCGGAACTCCATGCAGAATCCCCCTTCTCCGTCGACGATCACCGAAAGCCCTGCGGTCTCGCTCGGCAGCTTTCCTTCCTGTACGCCGATTTCTCGGATTGCGCGGGCTGCGGGAGCCGTAATGATGATGGAGGCCAACCGCGCAGGCGTCGCCCCACGCGCTTCTTCGATATCTTCCAGAAGCAGCCGGATCTCCTCTTCCCCATAGCCATGCGCTTTGCATCCTTCTTCCAATGATTCGAGTCCGCCGACAGAACATCCACTGCAATGCAGACCCCACGCCGCCATCACATCCGCGGCTTGCGGAACAAGCGTAACAATATCGATGACGCGCATATCCTTCGTAAGAGACAGGGGTTTCATGGGAGGTGCATTCTAAATCATAGGTCAAATTGCAGATTGCAAATTGCAGAGTATTTGCAATGTGCAATTTGCAATTTTTCCGCCCACTATCCATGACAATCCACGCAAGAACCCGATACACTGCTTTGCGATGACCCGCGCCGTACGTTTACTCACCTGCACGCTGCTTCCGATCTTCACTCTCGTCCTCGGGTGGCAACTCGGGATGGCCATGCAGGAACGGGAGCTTCAGGACATCCAGGAAAACCTAGAGCTGCTGTATAGCGGCCAGACGGCAAGCGGCACCGTCATCCAGGACCCGGAGAAAGAAGTGAACCCGGCCCTTATGTGGGGCGTGTGGAGACTGCTGCAGAAGCACTACATCGCGCCGGAGAAAATGAAGACCCAGGAGATGCTCTACGGAGCCGTGGGAGGAATGGTGGGAGCCCTCGAAGACCCGTACACCGTTTTCATGACGCCTACGGAGAACCAGCAGTTCCACAAGTCTTTACAGGGAACGCTCGAAGGAATCGGCGCGGAATTGACGCTCAGAGACGGCCTCG
This sequence comes from Patescibacteria group bacterium, assembly GCA_038063355.1. GTDB lineage: Bacteria > Patescibacteriota > Gracilibacteria > Peribacterales > Peribacteraceae > 2-12-FULL-55-11. The sequence continues at coordinate 6,009 of JBBTVH010000064.1, forward strand.
TGGTGGTCGTTGCGCCGATTAAGGGCTCGCCCGCCGCGGAAGCGGGCCTCGCTCCCGAAGACGTGATCCTCAAAGTGGACGGAGAAGATGTGACAGGCAAAAGCCTGGTGCAGGTCGTGGACAAAATCCGCGGGCCCAAGGGCACCACAGTGGAACTGACGATCGAGCGCCCGGGTGAAGCGGAGTTCCTCACACTCAAGATCACCCGCAATGAAATCCACGTGCCAAGTGTCGAGTCCGAGCTCAAGGAGACGGCCACCGGCGCCCTCATCGGCTACATCGCCTTGAACCAGTTCGGCGATGATTCCGTGAAGGAGGCGCGTGAAGCGCTCGAGGAACTTCTAGAAAACGATCTCGACGGTCTCATCTTCGACGTCCGCTTCAACGGCGGCGGCTACTTGGAAGGTGCCGTGGACTTAGTCTCCTTCTTCCTGCTGGAGGGGAAAGTCGTGAGCGTCCAGCGCCGCACGGGAGAACCGATTCACCACTACGTGACGGGCCGCCCCATTGCCGGAGACATCCCCATGGTCGTGCTGATCAACGAAGGCTCCGCTTCGGCTTCGGAAATCCTCGCGGGCGCGCTCCAGGATCACAAGCGTGCGACGATCATCGGCAAAAAGAGCTTCGGCAAGGGCACGGTGCAGGAAGTGTTTGATCTGCCGGGCGGCAGCTCTATCCGCGTCACGACCGCCAAGTGGCTCACACCGGGCGGAAGAGACTTGAGCTCCGAAGGAGTGATCCCCGATATCGCCGTAGAACGCACACGGGAGGACATCGAGAATAAAAATGATCCGCAGATGCAGGCAGCGCTGGAGTGGCTGGTGGATGGAGAAGATGTGACGAAGGAGGAAAAGGAATAATAGGATTAAAAAGATTCAGAGGATTCAAAGGACCTTCCTCTGAATCGTTTGAATCCTTTGAATCCTTAGTAGCTGAACAACTCCTCCGCCTTAAAGAACCTCTTCACCTCCGCTTCCGCCGCTTCCGGTGAATCCGATGCATGAGCGACGTTGACCATCTGGTCGACTCCCAGTTCCGAACGGATCGTGCCTGGAACGGCCTTGCGGCTATCCGTGACACCGAGCATATCGCGGACTTTGGCGACGGCGTCGTCTCCTTCAAGAACCAGAGCGATCACGGGCAGCGATCCCATGAACTTTTCCACCTCCGGATAGAAGGGCTTGGCTGCGATATGGGCATAGTGATCTTTGAGCACCGCCGGGGTGAGGCGGATCATCTTGCATCCGCGGATATCGAGTCCAGCGCGCTCGAAGCGGTCGATCACTTTGCCGCAGATGCGCTTGTCGACGGCGTCGGGTTTCAGGAGGATGAGGGTGCGTTGCATGGGGTACGGAAAAAATGTGGAAGCAATGTGGCAGAGAGCGCATGTCCTTGCAACTCAACATCCCGGAAATCGACCTTACTGAGCGGGGTACCGCTGCGAAGGCGCTTCGGCCTGCATCAGCTTGCGGGCCCAGTTACCCACTTCATCCATACAAACGGAACGCTGGCGGCCTGGCGGCTTGAGCTGGCATTCCAGGCGCGCCTGCTGCAGATCGTTGAGATACGGACGACGTTCCGTATTCACGTTCTGGACGGGCTTGAGCTGCCGGTAGGTGGTGCGATCCTGCACGCCGCGCCGGAATTCCTGGCGGCGCTCCTCCTGCAGCCTTTGTCTCAGATGCCCCTGCCCTAGATCCATCTTATCGTAGAGATCGTACGCTTTCCTTGGAGTGCGGGTAAGCCGCAGGCTCGCCCACCATTTCTGCTTTTCACGGGCTTCGCAGCGAATATTGTCTTTGCTGTCGAACTTCTTGCACGTACGCGTAATGCTCTGCATCACGTCCTCCGGAGGATGGATTTCGCGCTCGGCGAATACCGGCTGCGCAGAGAGGAGAAACGCGGATCCGAGAAGGGCAGCAACAAGACGGCGCAGAAGCATGACGGGGAGAAGTGTACCCGATATCCGGATAACCGTATATCGGTATAACGGGAAAGTTCTAAAACCATGCTTGCCCCGTTATACCGATGACCGTTACACGAATCGGAATAGATTTCTGGATAGAACGCCTCGGAGCCTCTATTATTCATGTTCATGTTCGAACTGGTTGTCATCGTCGCGGGATTCATCTCCATTTCCGGCTTTTTCGCGATGATCGACGCGGCCGTCCTCAATGTAACGCCCGCGGAAGTGGAGGTCCTCATCACGCGCAAGAAATGGGGAGCGCGCGAACTTAAATCACTCCTGCGCAACACCTCGCGCGCCATCATCGTCATCGTCATCTTCACGAACGTGACCAATATTCTCGGGCCTATTCTGGCCGGACAAAAGGCTGTGGCCCTCTTCGGCAGTAGTGCAATCGGGTACATGACTGCCTTTCTGACGTTCACGACGATCATTTGTTCTGAAATCATCCCAAAGTCCTTTGGCGCGCATAACGCGCCCCGCATCAGCCGGCGGGCGGCGCCGTTTCTTCTCGCGCTGGTCACGGTGCTGTACCCCATCGTGTGGGTGCTGGAACGGGTAGTGCGGCTTTTCAAATCCGGCAAACGAAAGATCGGGACGGAAGAACAGATCCGGGCGCTGGCGAATATTGGCGGCGGCGCGGGGCACATCGATGCCGATGAACTGAACTTTATTCACCGCGCATTCGTGCTCAACGACCGCAAAGCGCGCGACATCATGATCCCCTTCCCCAGCGTGATGGGGATTTCCGCGGATGTCCGCATCCAACAGGCGGCACGAACGGTATTTCTCTACCACTTCTCGCGCTATCCCGTCTTCGGCAAATCATCGGATGACGTCCGCGGATATATCCTGAGCCACGATATTCTCTCCGCGATGGCGGAGGGCAAAGGTTCCGATCCGGTAACACCGCTTATCCGCGAAATTCTCACGGTGGATGCTGATCTTCCCTGTGATGCGCTTTTGAATCTGCTGCGGAAACATTCGGCACAGCTTGCCATGGTGATTGACGACGCCGGCATCGTGGGCCTCGTCACACTGGAAGACGTTCTCGAGGAGCTGGTGGGAGAGATCTATGACGAGAGCGACGCGGGATAGTATTTAGGCAAGAAGGGTCTGGAGCTTTGCCTCATTGTCTTCGCTTCCGATCACCACGAGCCGCATTTCTTCGGGCTTCAGAAGTTTCGCCGCGAGCGCATTCACCTGCTCCTCAGAGACTTTGTCGATCTCCTTGAAGTATTCCTCGATGGTGCGGACCTTCGGGTACAGAAGTTGTTGTTTGCCGTAAAAATGCGCCAGCTCCTCGCTGTCTTCCAGACTCAGCGTGATCTTTCCCTTCAGGAATTCCTTCGCGCGGGAGAGCTCTTCACTGGTAATCCCCTTCTCTCGGCACTCAGAGTATTCATTCAGGATTAAGGTGATCGCTTCGTGGAGGCGTGACTGATCGACACCGGCTCTGGTGGAAAGACATCCGGCATCCAGATAACTGTCTGTCTCCGTGGAGATGTAATAGCAGAGTCCTTTGGCTTCGCGGATATTCAGGAACATCCGGGAGCTCATGTTGCCGCCGAGGATGATGGAAAGAAGTTTATGCGTGAAATGATCTTTATCGAGCGCGGACGGACCCGGGACACCGAGGACAAGATGCGACTGCTCAGTTTTCTTAGTGCGCAGCCACACCTTGCGCGTGCCGTAGCTCTGCATAGGCGCGAATTCCTTCGCCTTTGTGCCGCCGATGGTTCCGAAATACTTGCTCGAGAGTTCCATCGCCTGCTTCGATCCGATCTTGCCGCCGAAGGTGACCACAAGGTTGTCTGATGTATAAAGCTCATCTTTGTGCTTCTGGAAATCCTTTTGCGAAACGCTGCGAATGACTTCTTCCGTACCGATCGTGTCCCAGCCCAGCGGACAGTCTCCGTACAGCAGCAGCTCGAAGTCCCATCCCGCGCGGTACATCGGCGTGTCTTCGTACATGCGGGCCTCTTCCATAATCACTCCCCTCTCCTTTTCGATTTCTTCCTGCGGAAACGTCGCGTTCACAAGCATGTCGCTGATGACGTCGCAGGCGAGATCGGCATGATCCGCAGCGACTTTGACGTAGTACCCCGCGTACTCCTTGCCGGTGAATGCGTTGAAGTCCCCGCCGATGCCGTCGATGGCGACGCTCACCTCTTTGGTGTTGCGGT
>JBBTVH010000065.1:0-2406 GCA_038063355.1 Patescibacteria group bacterium
ACCCTTTTGTTTACTCGTGAAACTGAGCTCCCCTTCCTCCTGTGGAGGAAGGGGCTGGGGGATGGAGGAAACACGTGGAGGAAGGGGTTGGGGGATGGAGGAGTGCGAGATGCTACTTAGAACGAGCGTTTCACAAAATCCGCCAGCGCCCACGTCATCCCCTTCATGGCCGCTTCTTTCGGAACCTGATGATACGACGATACGACGCCATATTCGGCCTGCTGGCCCTGCACAGGCTCCCCTTTCTTCCATCCGAAGATGATGAATCCGGGAACGCCCAGGCTCTGGAGAAAGTCTTCGCACTTCTTCTGCACTTCGGCATTGTCCATGGAAAAATGAGGGAATGATGAATGCAGTATAGCGAAGAACATGCGACGCATTGAAAATGGAAAATTGAAAATGGAAAATTATGACCTCAAAGCGGAGAATTGCTGTATTCATTTTCAATTTTCCATTTTCAATTTTCCATTCGTACGCCGCTCCACGGCCGCGGTGTTTTGTGCGTTCATCGTCCCCACTACGGCATTCGCCACGGCATTTACCGATATTCCCGACCGTCATCCGCTAGCACCCGCGATCCTCGAAGGACTCAAGGAAGGATATGTGCGCTTAGGTCCGGATCGGACGTATCGGCCGGATGTCGCAATTACTCGAGCTGAATTCGCCTTCCTCGTTGCGCGCGGCGCATGGGACCGCGAAGAGATTATGGGATGTGTGGAGCAAGGGCGCAAAGCAGATAACTGGAACCTCTTCGCACTTCCCGACGCCGGCTACGACGCCTTCTACGGCGATGCACTGTGTGCGCTGCAGGTTCAAGACATGTTCGGGCCCTTCGCGGACGGAACCTTCACACCCGAAGAGGGCGTGACGTTCGCGGAAGCGGCACGCACCCTGAGCATGGCGTTTGGCCTCACCAATCTCTCCGTCCCCGTGATGGAAAAAGACGACTGGCGACTGCTTGTCCCCTACGCCAACTACCTGAGCGGCAAGAAAGTAATCCCGCCGTCGGTGCGCGGCTTTGCGTATCCCGTAAGCCGCAGCGATGCGCTCACGATGGTCTATCGCCTCCGCCATTTGCGGCAAACGTCCAGGCTTCCCGTCACGCAGTATCAGCTGGCATCGCACCTCACCGATCCCGCGCCGTGGACGCTCTGGCAGCGCTACGGCACCAGCCTGACCTACCGCTCTACCTGGCCTGAACCGCATGTTATTGAACGCGGCATGACGGACAAATTCTTTCCGCAGCGGCCTTCCGAAAAGCGCATCGCCTTTGGTCCACAAGCCAAGTGCCGGGGATTCGGCACCTGCATCGAGCGCGATTTCACGCTCGATCTGTATCCCACGGATGATACCGATGACCTTGTCCGGGAATTCCGGGAAGATCCAACGATCAGGGTCTTTGAGACGCGACAAGCGCGCGCCATTGCGTACTTCCGGTACCGTGAAAGCGGCCAGAAATGCGTGAGTGAAGGACTCCTCGCTCTCGGGCCGTATCAGAATTATCGGCTCCACGCGCAGTGCATCCGCACCATCGACCCCGCGTACTCTTCGTGGCTGCGAATCCTCCGGACCTTCGTTGTGTACCCCAAAAGCGACCCGCGGTCGCGGCGATAAAAGCAGAGCGACAGACTACAAAGAATCGCTGTTTTCTGCTATACTAAGGAGAAATGCGCACATCCGTTTCCTTCAAGAATTCCGGCCGCCGCGCCATTGCCCTTTCGGTGGTCGTGGGCCTTATGGTGATGGGCCTCGGCTGGTACTTCTGGGTACGGGGACAGATGATTTTGCGGGAGGAACTCCGGACGCGTCTGCAGAACACCGCGGGCATCTCGGCCTTATTGATCAATTCTGAGGATGTAGAGGCCATCCGCTCCCCGGAGCACATGGACACGCCGGCCTTCCATAGGCTCGTGGACACACTGAAGGAGATCCGCAGCCAAAGCGACCACGTGAGATTCGCGTACATCATGCGAAAGACATACGATCCCATGATCCTGGAATTCGTTGCCGACGCCGACGCGCTCGGAACGCTTGAAGAGCTCGATACGAACGGCAACGGCATGGTGGACGCCGATGAAGAAGGATCCCACCCGGGAGAACTCTATGACATCACCGAAATGCCGGCGCTGCAGGGCCCTGCCTTCATCGAGCCGACCGTCGACCAGGAATTCACGAAAGACCAATGGGGAATTCTGATCTCCGGGTACGCGCCGATCCGCGATGACGTCGGCCGCGTTGTCGCTACTCTCGGACTCGACATGCGTGCGGAGCAATTCGTCAGTCTCAGCAGCCGCATCTTTTCGCCGGTCGTGCTTCTGCTCGTCGTGCTCCTCAGCATCGTCGTCGTCGCGCTCATCCAGTGGGACAGCGTCCAGCGCCGTATGGCTTCCGCAGCCTTCATGAGCG
>JBBTVH010000066.1:0-2042 GCA_038063355.1 Patescibacteria group bacterium
GTCCTGGTGTACGTTACCGATAGCGCTCGCTCCGGTCCGTTTTACGTCATCGGTTGGGTTGTGGTTGCCTCGGACTGTAATTTCCCCACGCGTGAAATCCTGGACAGACCACGATTACAACATTCGATCAGGCGAAAACAGCGCGCGCTTGCATCCATGTCCATCCCCTTGTTCAAAGGTTCGTCCTGCGCGGGCTTGGAGTTGTGATGGTTGAATCACGCTGTTCTGGTTATTGTGCGTTTCCAAAAGCAGCGGGTTGCCCAGCCATTGGCGTTAGACTTCGACTACTCTGACTTTTTGATTGCACGTTTGACGTCAATCTGAGCGAACAGCAGGTCTGTTTTCCTTCAGGTCGTTAACGACAACAGCAAGGAAGATAATGGGCAACATGATGGTGGGCAAAAATCCGCTCTCGAACACGAGCCACCATGCTATTAAGCTACCACTGAGAAGCAACCCCAGTTGCGCGCACAACTGAGCGAACTTTTTTGAACCGGCTCGCAACTTGAGCACCAGTGCGCCCAACGCCAATACTGTCGTCACCAGTGGTACGTAGAAGAAGCCAACGGCGTGTTTTATGTCGTCGGTCGTCTCTAAAATTGGCGGGAATATAAGAAAGCTCGAATAAAGAAGAATAATGGTAAACAGGCCATAAATCACAGCCGTCGCTAACAATACGACGCTGGTTTTGTTGATCTTCGATTTAATAGTTGCGTCCATTATCACTCCTCCGTCTGCTAGGTGATCGGCAGTTCAGCATTTAATGTTCACATTCCTTGCACATCTTCTTGCCAGCCTCTTCTCCTATCGTAGCCGCCCCCGAACCAATGGGATCCATGATGTATGCACCAAACGTCACGCAGAACTTCACACGCTCGGAGAAACATTCCACCCTTTTTCGATCATTTTCCAAACCGCCAGAAGAGGGATATGTAGCTTCGCAATAATTCTTCGCCTGTATCGCACAGTACATCGTGAAGCAGGTGCCACCGATAATTGGTACAAGCACACCGATTCCTTCGCCCGTTGAATCGGTCCATCTCAGCGGATTATTTGCGACATACACGAACGAATTCAGCTCAAGCGGCGGTGCATTCACATCGGGCGTCACCGTGACACCAAGGCTGCGCAGTAACTTCGGCGCGTTCATGCGATCGAGCATCAGATCGACATGCTTGCCGACGCTGCGCGGATCCGCCGTGATCGATCTGCCCGTCTTGGGGTCGTAATATCTGTGCCAGTTGTAGAAAAGCCTCGTCTCCTTGTCTGCGTACTGACCCGCGAACCTTAGGTTGACGGTGATCTCGCGGTCATCGTCGTCCTCGTGCTCATCGTCATGGTCTTCGGGCTTCTTGGTGCCGAAGGCATCGGCTTCCCAACGCCACACGACCTGTTGGTTGGTATCGGTGGCAAGCCTCGGCGTGCCGAGGTGATCGGTATGCAGGAACGCAATTTGTTCCTTGGCTTTGTGTTTATGCTTGTCCTTGCCTTTGTCATCGTGGTGGCCCTTGACGTCGATCTGAGCGAGCGGTTGATCGTCGAGCCACACGTAGGCACGTTGCAGTGTGCCATCCTTCGCGGCCTCCGCGATCAGATGGCCCTGGAGGTCGTAGTGGTAGATCGTTGTCCCGTGCTTGGTGATCTTTTGCGTCCGCTGGCCTTGGGCGTTGTACAGGTAGGTCGCGACCCATTTTCTTTCCTTGTAGACCTTGAACAATCTTCCCGAGGGTAAATATTCGAAGGTTCGTTTACCTTTGGCATCGGAGATCGTGTTGCCGGCGGCATCGAGCACGACTTCCTTGTGCCCGATCTGGGTTAGCCGGTTGGTATTGGGGCTGTAGCTGTAGTTCTTCGTCTCGCCGTTATCGAGGAACGAGAGCCTATTGCCGTTGGGATCGTAGCTGTAAGCCAGATTGCCGATGGTGGCGCTGGTTTCCTGAATCAGACGATCCAGGGCATCGTAGGTGTAAAGACTGACGCCGGATGCGTTCGTCTGTTCGAGGACGTTGTTGTTAAGGTCGTAGGCGTAGTTTCTGTTTTCG
>JBBTVH010000067.1:0-15411 GCA_038063355.1 Patescibacteria group bacterium
TTAATCCGTTCGGGGCTGTAGCCTAGGAAGAAATCTTTGCCGCAGGTCATGCCCGAAGCCTTTTCCAAAATCGGTCCGCAGATCTCTTCGGTCGTTCCGGGCCACACGGTCGACTCAAAGACGATAATCGCGCCTTTCTTCATATTCTCTCCCACAGTATTCGATCCTGCCTTCAAGATCGCGATGTCGGGTTTGTTCTTTTCATCGACGGGCGTAGGCAGCGCGATGATGACGATGTCTGCTTCGGCGATCACCGTAGGATTGGCACTGAACTTCATCGTCACTTCCTTGAGTTCTTTGGCGCTGAGTTCCTTCGTCCGGTCCTTTCCCGCCTGTAATTCATCAATCCGACCGGCATCAATGTCATAACCGATCGTCGTATACCCCTTTTTGGCAAAACCGTGAGCCAGGGGGAGGCCCACATAACCTAAGCCGACGATACACACGACCGGTTTCATTGCTTTAACTGACATCAGAGAATTGAAAATGGAAAATTGAAAATTACATGTCCTTTATACCCTAATTTTCCATTTTCAATTTTCAATTTTCAATTTTTCTGCGTCTATTTTCCCATATTTCCCGCATTCCACTATAGTCCCGTTCACCCATGCGTCACCTTGTCTTTGGCCGCACCAGCTCCCCCAATATCCAATTCTTCCGCTACTTCTTCGTAGGAGGTTCTTCGGCCGTCGTGGATCTCGCGGTTTTTACCGTTCTCGTCACCGTTCTCGACCTTCATTATGCCGTCGCGGCGTTTGTGGGATACATGATGGGGCTCGCGTGGAACCATCTTCTGAGCGTTCTGTGGGTGTTCCAGTCCAGCAAGCACACGCGCTCGAAAGAGATCGCCATTGTCGTGGGAATCGCGATCGGGGGGCTGCTTTGGACGTGGCTTCTTCTGTACGTGATGATCGATCTGATGGGAATCCATGAAGTGGCGGCGAAGATGATTTCGCAGGTGATTGTGCTGGCGTGGAACTTTGGGATGCGGAAGATCTATGTGTTTCATTAACATATCGAGAGCGGGCATACTTGCCCGCGGTCAGGCAGGCAAGTATGCCTGCCCCCTGTTTTTATAGTTCTTGCGAAGAGTTCTACAAGCATGAAGAAAATGCCTGTAAGCTCTTTCCAATGCAGAAAATCGCCATCATCGCCGGCGCTGGCCCCGCAGGCCTCACTGCGGCGTATGAACTTCTGAAGCGAACAGATATTCATCCAATTGTTCTGGAATCCACGAGCGCTATCGGCGGCATCGCGCAGACGTTCAACTACAAAGGAAACCGCATCGATATCGGCGGACACCGGTTTTTCAGCAAAAGCGACCGCGTGATGCAGTGGTGGTTCAATATTCTTCCCAAGCAGGGCAAACCCGCAGCGGACGATATCGAGAAAAACCATGACGTGGATTTTGCGGCGGAGGCGATTGTGGAATGGTTGTGCAAAGCTTGCATTCCTCAAGAATTGCAGATTGCAGATTGCAAATTGCAAAGCAGTGATTCTGCAATTTGCAATTTGCAATCAAAAATTCCCGCTCCGGACCCCGAGAAAGAAGATCAAGTGATGCTCCAACGTCCTCGCCTCAGCCGTATTTACTACCACAAGAACTTCTTTCCGTACCCCATCGGTATCACGCTCACGGTTGCGCGAAGGCTCGGCATCCTCAACACCGCGCTCATTGGGTTCAGTTACATCAAAGCACAGGCATTTCCGGTGCAAGAGGAGACGTACCTCGATGCTTTCTTCATTAATCGCTTCGGCCGCAGACTCTATGAAACCTTCTTCAAGGATTACACCGAAAAGGTGTGGGGAGTGCCCTGCAATCAGATCCGCGCCGATTGGGGCGCACAGCGCATCAAGGGATTGTCACTCAAGCGCGCGGTGACGCATGCCATCAAAGATCTTCTCACAAGCGATTTCCGGAAAGCGCAGCAGGAACGTGAGACCAGCCTTATCACACGGTTCTTCTATCCCAAATACGGTCCGGGGCAGATGTGGGAGACGGTCACTTCCCATATTCAATCTTGTGGCGGAGAAGTGCGTATGAAGAGGAGGGTTGTGGGGGTGAAGTGGGAAATTGAAAATGGAAAATTGAAAATGGAAAATAGCCAGCCGCACCCCTCCGTGGGTGCGGTTGGTCATTACAAAATTACCTCCGTCACGATTGAAAATGTCGATACCGGCGAAACTGAAGAGGTCGCGTGCGATTACTTCTTCTCGACGATGCCGATCCGGCATCTCATCGGGATGATGCACCCGAAACCGGATGACCGCGTGTGTGAGGTAGCCGAGGGCTTGATCTACCGCGATTTTTTGACGGTCGGGTTGCTCCTGAAGAAATTGCATGTTCAGGAACAGCCGTCTTCGCCCTTTGGGCTACGCCGCGCTGCGGTTATCAATACATCCGTTCCGGACAACTGGATTTATGTGCAAGATGGCGGCGTTTCTGTCGGCCGCATTCAGATTTTCAACAACTGGAGCCCCTATATGGTGGCGGACCGCAAAAATTCCGTATGGATCGGGCTTGAGTACTTTGTAAACGAGGGCGACAAGCTCTGGGTGATGCCGGATCAGGATCTCATCATGCTCGGCATCGGGGAAATGGAGAAGATCGGCTTCGCTCGCAAAGAAGACATCCTCGATGCCTGCGTGCTCCGGATGCCCAAGGCCTATCCGGCGTACTTCGGCAGCTACGACCAACTCGATACCGTCCGCGACTTTACGCTCGGCATCTCAAACCTCTATCTTGTCGGCCGCAACGGCATGCACCGCTACAACAATCAGGATCACAGCATGCTCACGGCGATGACGGCGGTGGATAACATCGCTGCGGGAAGAACCGACAATAGAAATATCTGGGACGTGAATGTGGAACCGACGTACCACGAGGAAAAGGAGCAGAGCGAGCTCGGGGAAGGGGAGAGAAAGAGGGCGGCGTAGATGTACAGATCTTTCATATGATAATACCCTCACTGCGCAATGTAGCAGGGAGCACTGTCGTTTTTTGATCCAATTCCTGCGGGTGGATAACGACGAGTGATACTCTCGCATCCATATCGGGAGAAGACGCATACAGCGCGCGCGCTTCACGAATTTTTGATCGTGCGAATGGCACACACACAACGGCAATATCAATGTCGCTGTCCTCGTGAGCTTGATCACGAGCCACGGAACCAAAAAGGTACACTTGCTGTACTGATGCAGGAAAATCTTTCTGCCAAATCTTCTTTAGTCTTTCAGCGATGTGGATGCCGGCAACGCGATTGATTGGTGTCATGAAAGAAGCATAGAAAGAAATTTAGTAGCAACAGTAAGCCACTCTTTGACATTCTCTTTCGTTGCTTCAGCAGTGACCCATGTTTCGTCTCCATAGCGGGCAAATTCTGCAAATGAAGATAGCTCTCGTAATTGTAATTTTTCTTCTTCCGAGAGCGAGAATTCGATTTTTTCAGCAAGTTGTCTCAGGTTATGAGACCTCGGGGGTGCAATCTGTTTTTCGGATACAATTTTCGCTTTGAATGCCTTCTCCACTGCCAAATGACATGTGAACAATGCAAGCTCATAGTCACCAGAGTCTAGGAGGTGCTTTGCTGCCTCTAATGCCTTTTGTGCGCCGATACTCCACTGTTCTTCCGGCGTGATATCGATCATGTTTTTAGTATATCATGGTTGATATTCCCATGAGGTTCATTTTCGGATTACCCATGGTTGCCATGCGCTCGAAAATCCCAATCTCTCCGTTTCGTGTGCTGCCTCGGAAGACATGGTCGCTGCTGTATAGTGGTTGCAGTCTGTTGAGTCGCAACGCACCGGCGCATTGCAAACGCACTCGAGGATCGATTTTCTGTGAGTGTCCCCGATACATTTTGCTCGGGCTTCCGCATTTCATACATGTAGACCCCAGCCGGAGAGACAAGGATTTGGAAGCAGGCATCCTCTGGAGAGAACTTTCTTTCCATGGGTCAACTTTAGGCGACAATTTTTCTCTTGTCATCTTTGAGAATCCAAACAATTCATGTGTTCTGTTTATACCACTCCACCGCCTTCTTCACACCTTCCTCAAACGCAACTTTTGGATCATATCCAAAGGCCTTCTTGGCCTTCGAAATATCCGCCACATAGCGGATGACTTCGCCCGTGCGCGAGTCGCCGAGTTCGATTGTGGACTTGGATCCGGTGAGTTCGATGATCATTTCTGCAAGTTTCAAAATCGTATTTCCTTCGCCGAACGCCAGGTTGTAGGTGTCGTTCTTCACCACATCAAATTTCTCCAGTGCTTTGATGACACCGTCGACGGCGTCGTCGATGTAGGTGAAGTCGAGACACTTCTCTTTTCCAAAGATGTTCAGCGTCTCATTCTTTCTGGCCTGACGGATGAAGAGCGGGAATACGCGGACGGAATCATCATAAGCGCCGTATACATTACTGAAGCGAATGATGACATGATCGATGCCATAGCAGCGCGTGTAGGCATGGACGAGAGCTTCACCACCGACTTTGCTTGCGGTGTACGGGCTTTCGCAGTTTTCCACGCGCACCAGGTCTTCCGTCAGCTTGTCCACCTTGATGTTGCCGTATCCCTCCCGCGAACCCGCGAAGAAAAATTTCTTTGTTCCGTTTTTGCGGGCAAGCTCCAGCGTGTTGAACAGCGTGATGAAGTTATCCAGCGCACGCGGAGGATCTTCGACGAGTTCGTAGACACGGGCGTTGGCGGCAAGATGGATGATAACGTCGACAGGACGATTTGCGATTTGCGATTGATGATTTGCGATTGCTACCGGATCGCGGAGATCAAGGATTGTTGTGATTTTCTGTACTGCCGGGTTCCATTTATTCGGGACCCAGTCGACGCCGATCACGTCATACCCCTTGGCAAGAAGCGTCTCGCAGAGCCGGGTGCCGATTGTGCCGGAGGAGCCGGTAACAAGGATGCGCATTGCAAGCAGTGTAGCCATGAAATGCGGAATGCGGAATTAGGAATTCGGAATGAAATGCCATTCCGAATTCCGCATTCATAATTGGATCGTGCTTTCACTCATACTGCCAACGTTCAATGAATCAGAGAATCTTCCGGAACTACTCCCGAAGATCCGCTCGGCCCTTTCCCCTATTCCGCACGAGATCATCATCGTGGACGACGACTCGCCGGATCATACTTGGAAGGTGGCGCAGGAACTCGCGGAGAAGCTTGGAGACGTCCACGTCATCCGCCGGATCGGAAGAAGGGGATTGTCCTCTGCCGTCATCGAAGGATTTCTTGCCACAAAGGGTGATGTACTCGCCGTGATGGACGCCGACGGGCAGCACGATACGGGCCTTCTCGCAAAGCTCCATGAAGCCGTCCACAAGCAGGGTGGCATTGCGATCGGGTCGCGCTACATCGAAGGAGGCAGCGTAGGGGAGTGGGACGAGCGGCGGTATCTGCTCAGCCGCGTCGCGACCAAGATGGCGCTTTCCTTATGTGCTGTGAAAGCCAAAGACCCGATGAGTGGATTTTTTGCGATCGATCGAAAGGTATTTGAAGAAGTCCTGCCGCGGCTGAATCCTAAAGGATTCAAGATTCTTCTCGATCTTCTTGTGCACGTTCCCAGATCCACGGCTGTCACCGAGTTGCCTTTCACATTCGCGACGCGCAAGCATGGCGAGAGCAAGCTTTCCCGTCGTGTGCAACTGGAGTTCCTCGAGTACCTCTACGACGTGAGCATCGGCAACTGGATTCCGCTGACGTTTGTGAAGTACTGCATCGTCGGAGGACTCGGTGTTGGCGTCCACCTCACCGCGTACCTTCTTCTTTCCAAGATGTTTGCCCAGGGGCTCCCACTATCTCTGATGGGATTTTCGCTGGCGCTCCTCGGCGCCATCGAAACCGCGATTATCTTCAACTTCTGGCTCAATAATATGTGGACGTTCGTGCACGCAAAGTTGCAGGGACTTGCGCTGATTCCGGGGTTCCTGAAATACAATTTTGCCTGCGCCTTTGGGGCTTTGGCCAACTATGCCGTCAGTACCTATTTGTATTCCCATGGTCTCGGGGAGATCATCAGCGTCATTATCGGAGCATGCGCCGGTATTATCTGGAATTACACGATGAGTAGAATGTTTGCCTGGAAAAATGCATAATGAATTCATGTTCCCGCAGAAGCACTTCTGGAATTCCTTTTGGGGGATTTGCATCCTGATCGCCCTTGTCTTCGCCGCGCGCGCCTGGAATCTGCGGCTGCTCTACACCGATCCTGCCGTTCGCGATCGGGCAAAAATCAGCATAGAGACTGTCGCGGAGCGAGAAGGATGGCTGATTTCCGATATGCCGGTGCGAAAGGTGACACGTGATTGGATCGTCATCCATTACCGCAGGCACGTCCGCGGACCGGATCCTAAGACCTGTTATTACGTCGCTCTGGATACTTATGCGCTTTCTCCCTGCTCGCTCTGATGCTTGCACGCATCCTCACGATCGTCGGCTTGCAGGGATTCGCAGTCCTCACGGCGATGCTTCATGAACATCTGGGCGTGCATACCGATGAAGCGAAGTATCTCCTCAATATCCCGTATCCTCACCCGCCCCTCATGCGGTGGATTATGGGACTCTCGGACGGTTGGCAGTATCAGGAGCTTTTCTGGCGCGTCATCTTTGCATCCTGTCTGGTCCATGGCGTGTGGCTGGTTGCAGATATGGCCCGCAAGCGCTCGCGCGAGGAGCGACTGACGCTTTGTGGGCTGTGGTTCTTTACTGGAGCGCTGCTTCTGCAGGCCGGTACCCTCATGATGGCCACGATCACAGCGGTAGAGGTGCTCTTCCTCTGTTGGATGCTTTCCCGTCCGGAGATTCTCAGGAAATGGAGTGTCCTCATTGCGGCACTGTGGCTGGAAATGCTCTTTGTCGCGTATCAGGGCATTCTCTTCGCGCCGCTTGTGTGGCTGGCGCTTCAAAAATCCGATCTTTCCTCCGGAAAAAGATTCGCAGCGTTTGTCGCGCCGATCATTCTTCTTCTGCTCTACACCCTCACGAATACGTTGGCGGTTGCTGCGCTGGGACTTGTCGGTGGCATGGGAAGGGGGGTGGCCATCGAAGAGCAGGTGATTCATGTCTTACGGCTCTGGCTCATCGGAGGAAGCGGCGTTTTGAGCGTTCTTGGAATTCTCGGCATCGTTCGTAGCCGCAATTGGTGGATGCTTCTCACGTTTTTTCTCCTAAGCGTCTACTGCATGCTTTCGTACCGCGAATACTACGCGATCCTCTTCGCGCCACTGTTTATTGCGGGTGCTTCTCTTCCTCATCAAAGAATCTCTTCTCCCACGTTCCATCTGGCGCTGCAGATGGTCATCGGCCTGGCGCTCTTTTTCTACATTCCATTTCCGGCTCTTTCGAATGCGCGGGCGATCGGTAATGCGTTAGAGAGAGAGGGTATCACTGTTGGACCTGTGCTCATGAAAGGTTCATATGGGCATGAATGGCAATACATGCTGCCGGACCCGATCTTCCCGTATGACGAAAAGATTCTCAATGCCGCTGTCGCGGTGATCTGCACGCCGTGGGATGCCTGCACGGAAGAGGATCATCGTCTGATGGATGACCTCGGCTATATCCTGCACCCCGGTTATGGGGATGAAGTGTGGATACGAATTGAAAATTTAAAATTGAAAATGGAAAATTAATTTTCAATTTTCCATTTTCAATTTTAAATTCCATAGTACTCCCGATACCAATCCACAAACTTCTTCACGCCCTCTTCAATCCTCGTTTTTGGTTTGTAGCCAAGCATGTTCTGCGCCTTCGAAATGTCCGCTGATGTGGAAGCCACATCCCCGGGCTGCATCGGCAGGAATTCTTTTTTGCCCTCTTTGCCGCACGCTTTTTCCACGGCGCTCACATAGTCCATCAGTTCTTCCGTCTTTCCTCCGCCGAGGTTATAGATCTCATACGGATCGTTGCGGTCGATGGCGGCGATCACGCCGGAGACGATGTCGTCGATGTACGTAAAATCGCGCTGCATTTTCCCGTGCCCGAAGATCGGCAGGGTCTTTCCTTTCATCACTGCATCCGTGAACAGGAAGAGCGCCATGTCCGGGCGGCCCCAGGGTCCGTAGACCGTGAAGAAGCGCAGTCCCGTGCTGCGAATGCCATACACGGAATGGTAGACGTATGCCTGCAGCTCATTGGCCTTCTTCGTGAATCCGTAGATCGAAATCGGATGATCCACCGGGTGACTTTCCACAAACGGCTGCTCTTTGTTGTCGCCGTAGACGGCGCTTGTGGAAGCGTACATCAGCCCGCCGATCTTGTGCGCCCGGCATGCCTCGATGATTCTGTTAAACCCGACGACGTTGTCTTGTAAAAAGATATCCGGGTTATCGAGCGAGTGGCGGACGCCGGCTTGGGCGGCGAGGTGACACACACGAGTTGCTGGTTGCTGGTTGCTGGTTGCTGGTTCTGTGAGCAGCTTGAAAGCGCGGTCGATGGCTTTCGGGTCGGTAATATCACCACGAACCAAGGTGAATTTTTTTTCCTTCTCCAGGATTGCGTTGCGGGCGACTTTGAGTGTGGGGTCGTAGTACTCGTTGAAGTTATCGAGTCCGATCACCTCGTCTCCGCGTTTCAGAAGCGCCTGAGCGACGGAGAAGCCGATGAAGCCGGCGCTGCCAGTGACGAGAACACGCATGCGGGTAGAGATTACCTCTTTTTTTACCTCACTCCAACGCCCCAATACGTCAGCCCCGCATCCCGCACTTCCGCCGGTTCATAGACATTGCGGCCATCGAAGAGCTCTTTTCCTCGCATTGTCTCTTTTAATTTCCGCAGATCGACTCCGCGGAAGGCGTCCCATTCGGTGAGAAGCACCACGGCATCCGCTTCTTTAGCGGCATCCATCGGTGAAACGGCATACGTCACTTTCTTTTTCAGGATGGCTTTGGCTTTTTCCATCGCCACCGGATCATGCACGGAGACTTTGTGGCCTGCGCGTGTGAGTAACGGAATCAGATCCAGACTCGGTGCTTCACGGAGATCATCCGTCTTCGGCTTAAAAGAAAGTCCCCAGATGGCGACTGTGGCATTGGGCGGAAGCGTGCCGAGAATCTTTTTGAAGAAGCGCTGGCGTTGGCGGTTGTTCATGTCGTGCGTTGCCTTCACGAGAGGAAGGGGGACGCCGGTCTCCTTGGAAAGCGCGATCAGAGCCTTTACGTCCTTTGGGAAGCAGCTCCCGCCGTAACCAATGCCGGCATGTAGGAAGCGCGGACCGATACGATCATCCAATCCCATGCCTGCGGCCACTTCGCGCACGGAACCGCCGGTCGTTTCGCAGAGCTCAGAAATCATATTGATGAACGAGATCTTGTTCGCCAAGAACGCGTTGCTCGCGTACTTCACGATCTCCGCCGATTCGCGCGTCATGAAAAGGAGCGGCTTTCCCACTCTCGTGAGCGGCTGATAGATGTCTTCCATCACATGCTTGGATTTCTCGTCACCATTAATTCCGACGACAATCCGATCGGGCTGCATGGTGTCGTGTACGGCGTTTCCTTCACGTAGGAATTCCGGATTGCTGATAACGGGAATTTTGTGGGGCACTTCGCGCTTGCGAAGGACTTCGGCGATCAGATCTTCACATTTCTTGCCGGTTCCCACCGGCACGGTGGACTTATTCACGAAGACGAGGTCGTTTTCCGCGTGCTCGGCTACGGACTGGGCCACAGTGAATACGGCGCGAAGATCCGCCGAAAAGTCGGCATTGGGAGGAGTAGCGACCGCCGAAAAGATCACCTGCGTTCCGGGCATCGCCTCGGAAAGTTCTGTCGTGAAGCTGAGTCTGCCGCTCGCGAGGTTTCTCTGGATGATTTCCTCCAGCTCCGGCTCATAGATGGGAGATTTTCCCGACTTCAGAAGCTTCACCTTAGCCTCGTCGATGTCCACACCGATGACTTCATGACCGAGCTCTGCAAAGCAGGCTGCGGAAACTAGGCCGACGTAACCGGTACCGACGATCGCTATCTTCATGGGGAGAGTGTAGTGCCTCTTTTTTCTCCTGTCAGGGAAAAGTTCGCTAGTTTGTTGGTTTGCTAGGTTGCTGGTTCAACCAGTAACGAGCAAACCAGAAAACCAGCAAACTCTTGTCCATATCTTCACATTCAACCAAACTGGATCTGTGGCGAAACGCATCCTCATCACCGGCTCCATCGCCTACGATCTCCTTCTATCCTACGAAGGTTCCTTTGTCGATGCTATCAAAGGAGGATCTATCGACCGACTTTCGGTGAGTTTCTTCGCGCCGCATCTCAAGCGCCATCACGGCGGCACGGGATCCAACATCGCGTGGAATCTGAGGCTCCTCGGCGGGGATCCTTTATTGGTCGGGACTGTGGGCACCGATGGCGGAGAATACTGCGCGCTTCTGGAAGAGCGGGGGATTGATACATCACATGTCGAACGGAGAAAAGACAGCATCACGTCGACCGCGATCATTGGAACAGATAATGGAGAGCGGCAGATCGCGTTTTTCCATCCTGGTGCGGATTCATTGGGATCCTGGCCTAATCTTTCGGAGGACCGCGATGACATTACCTGGGCAATCGTCGGAGCGCGAAACCCCGTGCTCATGCTGGAAGCTGCGCGGTGGTGCGGAACAGCGGGGTTAGCCCTTCTCTTTGATCCCGCACAGCAGATCATTGCTCTGAGTGCGGATGAATTGCGATCCGCGATCGGAGCAAGCAGGGGAGTGATCTGCAATGCATACGAATGGAGCGTACTTTCCGAGCGGACAAGAATGCAGGCAGAGGACATTCTGCGGACAGCGGAATTTTTGATTGTTACATTGGGAGACAAGGGAGTGGAGTTGCATAGGAAGGATTCAAAGGATTCAGAAGATTCAAAGGAAGTCATCGCTGCTTGCGAACCAGAGCGAGTGGTCAATCCCACCGGAGCAGGGGATGCATTCCGTGCCGGACTATTATTTGGATTGGAGAAGAAGTGGGATCTTGCGGATTGCTGCAGACTTGGTGCCGCGATGGGCTCGTTTGTCGTGGAGATTGAGGGAACATTATTGGAAGATCTGGACAGAGAGGAAGTTTGGGAACGGGCAACACGTACCTACAAACAATCATTGCCTTCTTTGTGAGCAACCGATTGTTGTATTGTTGAATTGCTGGAACTCTTCGTCCTATCGCTTGCGAACAATGCAGCAATACAACAATATAACAATCGTCCTATGTCTTACGTCAAAGAGCCATCTCTTGCTGCGCAAGGAAAACTAAACCTCGAGATTGCCGAGAAGCGCATGGGCGCTCTTATGCTCCTGCGCAAACGCTTTACCAAAGAGCAGCCCTTCACAGGACTCACGATCGGCATGGCTTTGCACGTAACCAAGGAGACGGGAATATTGGTACGGACCCTCAGAGACGGCGGAGCCAAAGTCGCGATCACCGGATGCAATCCCTTGAGCACACAGGATGACGTGGCGGCCGCGCTTGCCGAGGAAAAAGACGTCCTCGTGTGGGCGTATAAAGGAGAGAGCACGGAGGACTACTACAAGTTCCTCACTGCCGTCATCGAGACCGAGCCCGATATCACCATCGACGACGGGTGTGACCTTGTTACAGAAATCCACACCAAGCATCCGCATCTCCTTGGGAAATTGCTCGGTGGTTGTGAAGAGACCACAACAGGCATCATTCGCCTTCATTCCATGGTCCGCGACGGCGCGCTCAAGATTCCGATGATTGCGGTGAACGACAACAAGACCAAGCACCTCTTCGACAATTTCTACGGCACGGGCCAGTCCACGTTCGACGGTATCTTACGGTCAACCAATCTCTTGATCGCCGGCAAGGTCGTGGTCGTTGCCGGGTACGGCAGCTGCGGCAAAGGAGTGGCGATGCGCGCCAAGGGTCTCGGAGCCAATGTGGTCGTCACGGAAGTGGATCCGTTTGCAGGGCTTCAGGCTGCGATGGACGGACACCGCGTTCTTCCGATGAGCGAAGCCGCACCGATCGGCGATCTCTTCATCACCGTTACCGGAAACCTCAACGTCATCCGCTACGAGCACATCGAAAAAATGAAAGATGGTTCCGTGCTCGCGAACTCCGGCCACTTCGACTGCGAGCTCGATCTCAAAGCTCTGGAAAAGATGGCGCGCCGCAAGCGCAGAGTCCGCCACTACCTGGACGAGTACATGCTCAAAGACGGCCGCATCATCTACGTGGCGGGAGAGGGGAGGCTCGTGAACTTAGCTTCGGCTGAAGGGCACCCGAGTGAAGTGATGAGTATGAGTTTTCTGGGCCAGGCGCTGGCCTGTGAGTATCTCGTCAAAAATCGCGGAAATCTTAAACCTGAAGTCATCACGCTTCCTGAGGAAATTGATCAGCAGATTTCCGCGGCGCAGCTTGCGATCATGGGGATAAAAATCGACAAGCTTACTGCCGAGCAGGAGGAGTATCTGAAGAGTTGGCGCGAAGGTACGTAGCGCAGGCGTCCTCGCCTGCACACGGCCATTAGGCCGTGTTCGAAGGGATTACATGCCGCCCCTGCTGGGGCGGTGCAGCCGAGGACGGCTGCGCTACACACTGTTATTCTTCCAAGCGGAATGTCTGATTTAGCACAATTATTAGCCAAAATACCGCTCTACACCACAGTACCGCTGCGCCGGTGCGAGGCATTGACAGACAAGCAAACCATACTACACTGCTGCCAACGTGAACGTTCTCCATCTCCACTTTCCGGTCCGCTTTATCCACTGCATGAAGCAGACGGAAGGGATTGCGTAAGAGGTATACCGGAGAGCGAAGCATCCCTTCCAACCCAAAGAAGGTTCGTTAACGGTTGGTCATTGAAACCACTGAGGCAAGAAGAAACCTGCTCTGTTCAATTTTAAGACGTTGCAGAAATTTGGAAAATTTCTGACAGAGTAAGGAATGGGAGATTGAGCTATGGCTCATCGTAAGACAGTGCGTCGAGGTTTTGGTTGCGGCCGCCGAGGCCGCAAAGTCCGCAATGGGAAAATTCGCGCGAGGCGCGCACCTCACCCCAAGCAATGGGCCTAACCGCTCGCACACTCCCGCCGGGATAATTTTTATTTATCCCACCCACTAACTCCGGGCTGCACCAGCCGCCCGGAGCTCTTCAGATCAGATTCCTTCTTGTGTATTTCGCCCCCTCTTTTCAGAATAGATCGTTTGTATTTTTTCTGGTTCAATCCTCTTTCCCTGCTGTTTTATTGGAATTTGACATTCTTAAAAAGAAGTATATTCTGCTATTACAGATTCTCTGAATTCCTTCCCCGCTCTCTATGCCTGCATTCAATGACATATTCGAGAATTACTCTGGAAGGGAAGATCAAGAGCTAAAGGCTCCTCAGCCAGATCCTCGTACAGTGTTATCCACATTGCGCATTGCTACCCCCCCGGATGCCAAGAAACAATATTGTCAGGACATGGTGGGCTTTTTGCAGAAGCAGATGGCGGATTGTATAAAGAATTCGGAGGTCACGCCTGCTTCTCAGGTAGCAGACGCATTCAATCAAGATAGTGATGCGAGAGGCGTTCAGGAACATAATGGACTCCGTGCATAAGAACGCCGAGGTCGCCGCGCTTCTCCGTCAGTTCGCTGCACTGCTGCAAGCCGGGGCTGGTATGGAAGAGAATGTCACGTTCAAGATCCGTGCGTACTTGCGGGCGGCCAAGACCATCGAAGAGCTTCCGACGGACATCGCCACGTACGGCGGTGTGAAGGACTTCAAGAAACTTCCGGGCATCGGCGAGGCGATCGCGAAGAAAATGCAGGAGTACCTGGAGACAGGAACCCTCAAAGAACTTGAAAAGCTGCGGCGGGCGAGTGGGGGAGTGAGTGCAGAACTGATGGGCGTAGAAAACCTCGGGCCCAAGCGGGCGATGCTGATACAAAAGGAACTCGGCGTCACCACGGTTGCGGGGCTGATGAAAGCGGCAAAAGAGGGAAAGCTGCGTTCGCTTCCGCGGTTTTCGGAAGTCATCGAAAAGAAGATCCTCGAGAGCGCTGGCCGATCCAAAGAACGCTCGACGCGGTTTCCCCGCGAAGAAATCGCAGACGACGTGGAAGCACTCCTTAAAAAAATCCGAACAGTAAAAGGCGTGGAGCGAGCGGAGGCAGCGGGATCGTATCGCCGTAAACAAGCCACGGTCGGTGATATCGATACGCTCGTCGTCACTCAATCACCGGCAGCGGTATCCAATGCCATCGCGAAGCTACCGTTTGTGCGTAACGTCGTGGCGCACGGGGATAAGAAACTTTCCTACGACCTCAAAAGCGGAATAAGAGTGGACACACGGTTCGTCGCCAAGAGCCAGTGGGGTTCGGCGTTGCTCTACTTTACAGGGTCCAAAGAACACAACATTGCGATGCGTATCGTAGCGATCAAGAAAGGATGGAAGCTCAGCGAATACGGACTATTCGATGCAAAAGGGAAGGTGATTGCATCCAAAGAAGAGAGGGATATTTATAAGACGTTGGGGTTGGAATACCGGGAGCCGTGGGAACGAATTGGGTAACAGTTCATCGTTCTGAAAGGCTTTCTTGGATTCTTCGCAAAAGGGGAACTGAAACAGATCCACTCTTTTTAACAGACGATTCTCGAATGCGTGCTGCAAACTCGTGAAGATATGCTTCGTAATAAACCAACTTGAATGGAGAATACGGTTTCGATGAAAGTACTTCATCGCGGTTATGCTGCTCCAATCTTCTTTCAAGATTGTTCGTAGATCCCTTATAAAAGTATTCGGGATCCTTTTGGCTTTGTAATACGTAAAAATACCACATAGAAAGATAGTATTACGCATTACTCAAATCTCCTCAAGTGAGCTGTGGCGGGGCCACGTTGTAAGGGAGTGGGAGTGGCGGAACTACATCCGTCGCGAGTGGGGAGTGGCGGAGCCACGTCGGGCGCGACCGACGTGGCGGAGAGGGGGGGATTCGAACCCCCGAGACCCTTTCAGGTCTACACGCTTTCCAAGCGTGCGCACTAGGCCACTATGCGACCTCTCCTTGCCGTCACTCTAACAAATCCCTTCATCATTGCAGAAGGGATTTATGGGAAAATCCGTTTTTCCGTGCTTATTTCCCGTGCCCGCTGGCCCAGCAGACCATCTTCGCGCAGAGCGAGATGTTGAGCCCGAAGGCGATGAGCGCGAGCGACGCGCCGCTGCCGCCGAAGGAGATGCCGCTACCTGTAAGGTGGGTATTCACAACTCCCATCATCGCCGCGAGGGAGGTGATGAGAAGCAGGAATGCCACAAGGCCAACAAGAACAGAGCAAGCGCTTCCAGAGCCGGTGGTTTTTTTCTTGATGAGAGCCATAGTGGAAGTAAACGTAGCGCCTCTTTCAATCCTGTGCAATTGCCGATGAGAGTATTAAGTATTGGGTATAGGCAGGCCGCTGGGGTTTCATACTT
>JBBTVH010000068.1:0-7524 GCA_038063355.1 Patescibacteria group bacterium
GTAAAGCGCAGTGCCTGGTCCACGGGGTCGATCAATTCACTGTACGCATTTACGATTTCCCAGCCGCCGACGACAAGCTGGAAGCGGTCGGTGATCGCGGGGTTCTCGTCGTTTCTTCGCGCAAGCGGGGAGAGGTCGAGCGGGTGCTCGGTGATGAACGTCGGTGAGACGATCTTCGGACGGCTTACTTTCTTGTAGAGCTGATCGATCAGATTTCCGCGGCCGAGGACCGCAACATCCACATCCAATTCAATGTTCTTTTTCTTCATTGCACTGCGAAGATCATCGGCGGTCTTGCAGTCCTCGAAGTCGATGCCACAGTCGCGCTTGATTGCTTCGCGCAGACTGAGTCTCGGCCACTTGCCTCCGAAATCCACCTCAATCAGTTTTCCGTCGCGATTCGGGATTTTCGCCTTCGTCGTGCCGCGCGTTTTTTTCAGAAGCGTCGCGAGCATCTTTTCGGTGAAGTTCATATTGTCGCGGTAATCCCAGTACGCGGCGTAGTGCTCGCACATCGTGAACTCCTGCAGGTGGGACGGATCCATTCCCTCATTCCTGAACACGGAGCCGATCGAGAACGTCCGGTCGAATCCTCCGACAAGACATTCCTTCTGATGCGTCTCGAGCGCGATTCTCAGGAAGACATCCAGATCCAGCGCGTTATGGTGCGTGGAGAACGGAGTCGCAAGTGCGCCCGACGCAGAGTTCACGAGCACCGGAAGATCCACTTCTATGTAACCGTTCTCCCAGTAGAACTCTCGCATCGCGCGGATGAATGCGGAGCGGAACATAAATCGCTCAAAACTTTCGCGGTTGCTCATCGTATCCAAATATCTCTTCCGGTAGAGCGTCTCACGATCCGAAAGCCCATGCCATTTCTCCGGCGGCTGCCGAAGTGTTTTGCTGAGCATCGTCCATTCTTTCACGAGAACGGTTGGTTCGCCTTTCTGCGTCGTGAAGCGTTCGCCATGTACTCCGATGAAATCCCCAAGGTCGATCATTTTGATCATCCTCTTATATTCCTCTACCCCCATCATCTCTTCGCGAAAGGCAATCTGTAGCCGGCCCGTGTGGTCCTGCAATGTCGCAAACGTCAGTTTTCCCATGTCGCGAAAGAGCACCATCCTCCCGGCGATCTTCATTGACGTGCCGTCCTTGGCTTTGCTTCCTTCTATGAGCGTACAACTGCGGTCGAATTTTGCCGCGTACGGTTGCAACCCGCGGTCGCGAAGCTCCTGTGCTTTTTTCAGACGAAACGCATCCATCGCGTCCAGCATAGCGCACATCTCATTCCTCGCCATGCACCATTCATAACCGCCTCCGCCTCCGCACCCACGCAAGTCCCGCTCCCGCTCCGGCGGCAATCACGGCGTTTGCGAGGCCTCCATAGACGTGCGACAATCTGCGGTAATGTCCCTGTCCGGGTTCTTTCGGCGGATGCACAGGCCATCTTTCCCAGTTGTCATGGGGGGCATTGTCGTCGCGCTCATCGTCGGCTTCGCGACGTACAGGCCGTTTCTGCAGTTGACGGCGCAGATCAACGAAAGTTGCGGCACCTGCCAGATGGAACCAGGCGGCGGCTGGTGCATGCAGACGTGCACGATGAGTTATCCATGTGATACCATAACGAACCCGACAATGTCTGATTGTGAGTACACGTACGAAGAGCAGTGTTCCTGTCCGGTTTCCTCTTCTATGCCATGCGCGAACAACGGGGAATATGACACTTGCGTTAGTGCCGGCCTCACTTGGGACATGTCTCGTTGTGCTTGTAACAATCCAAACTCTAGCTCCGTCACCCCTTCCTCAGCCGCTTCCTCCTCTCTCCGTTCCTCGTCATCGGGCTTTTCATCATCAAATAGTTGTACGCAGTCACAGTGCGACCAGTGTGCTGAGGGCGGGAACGTCTGCATGATCGTAGGCGGTCAATGCCAATGTGTCGGCGATAGATTCGACTGTGGTTCAGTAGCCAGGAGCGACGGCACCCGCGTGCCATTTTGCGATGATTGTTACGAGAGAGGGGGTCAATGCGTGCAGGGTCCGGGGTATTGCGGCTGCACATTGTCATTCTGCGGCGACGGGACAAACGACATTGGAGAGACCTGTCTCACCTGCCCTCAAGATACACCCTGCGAAGAAGGAACGCAGTGCTGCGCCGACGGAAGCTGCCGTCTTTCGTGCGGAGTCGGCAGTACCGGAAGCGCAGGCTCGTCAGCCGACGGAGCGTGCATGAGAGATGACGATTGCGATCCAGTGGACCTCCCGGAGTTCTGTGAGGAATGGAATGGATCATGCGTCTGGACTTCTTGGGCGACGCGATGCACGGCAGGTGCTTGTGAGATCTACAAGTCCCATGGGGGAGCCTGTCCAGCGGGACGTTCGTGCGGAGGCGGCGGAAGCAGCGGCGGTAGTACCGGCGGCGGAAGCTCCACGGGAAACTCCTCCACGGGGAACAGCGTAGGCAGCTCCATAGGAAACTCCTCCACGGGGAATAGTGGTGGAAGCTCCACGGGAAGCTCGGGCGGCGGTAGTACCGGCGGTGGAAGCTCCACCGCAAACTTCTCCACGGGGAACAGTGGCGGCAGCTCCACGGGACGCTCGGACGGCAGCTCCAGTTTGACAATTGTGCTTGTGTCGCAGGGGAGCAGCGCGGGAGACTCGAACGGTAGTACCGGCGGCGGAAGCTCCACGGGAAACTCGGGCGGCGGGTACTCTTCTGCGTTCTCTTCGGGCGATTCCTCCGAAGACGGCTGGCGCTTCACATGTCAGGACCAGGCGTGCGTTCCTACATCCGGCGAAGGGGAAGATAGCTGCGAGCCGCAGTACGGGTGCGGAGCAGCAGTCCATACCGTCTGCGAGGAGGACGCATGTATCTCCGTCAGCGGTGCAGGCAGCAACGAATGCAATCCTCTCGAAGGCTGCGGCGTCGCCACCCATCGCTCCTGCGAGAACAACGCCTGTGTCTCCCTCCCCGGTCCCGGGCCCCATGACTGCGACTCCTTTGAGGACTGCGCATCCGAATCCTGGGTTCTCTCTGCGTCGCTCTGCGGCAACGGACTTCTGGAGCCCCCCGAGCAATGCGAAGACGGCAATCTCTTTGATGGCGACGGGTGCAGTGCAGTGTGCAGTTTCGAATACGGCACGTGCGGGGACGGCAGGGTGCAGCTGTACCTAGACGAGCAGTGTGAACCGGCGCTCCATGATCCATCGCTCCCGTACGGCTGCGAGCAATGCCGCTTCCTTTCGGAGGGATGCGGAAACGGACGCATGGATCTGGGTGAGCAGTGCGATAACGCCGCAGGGAATGCGGATACCCCCAATGCTTTCTGCAGAACGGACTGCTCGCAACCGCGTTGCGGAGACGGCGTCATAGACGACGCGTTCGGCGAAACCTGCGACGACGGCAACCACGTGAAAGGCTATGGCTGCGACGCAGGGTGTTCTCTGCAGCCAGACGCGCAGCCAGGGAACTTGCTTGCCGCCAGGGAGATCGTCGCGCTCGCGCATACTCTTGGGCTCACGGAAACGGAGGTGCTCGCGCGGGTCAATGCCCTGTCTCCGCGCGGTTCCATCGCCGGCATGTCCACGGCGCTCGTGCAAGATCTCCTGTCCGAACCGCAGATACGCTCCAGCGTCCTCGGCGTCCGAAGTGAATCTCAGGAGTTCCTCCCGCTGTCCCTTACATTGTCTCCCACACTGTCTCCCATGCTATCCCGCCTGATGGCTGCAGGGGGAACAACGCCCGCCGATGTCGCCGGTGCGGGCCATCTTTCCGCATCCCTTCCCGTCGCGGTCGTCGATGTGCTTCGTTCCGCATCCCTTCCCGTCGCGGTCGTTGATGCACTTCGTTCCCGCGGTCCCGTGGGCGAGACGGGGCCGGCCGCGGTGGTCGTGATTGCAACCGGAGCGGCCGGAGGAGTCGCATGGATGCGCAAAAAAAGGCGCCGACTGTAGAAGGGGACAGGCGCACGCTATTTCCCCGATGCCGCGCCCTGCAGGGCAATGCGCACTCTTCCCGGCGTCACGTCCCCGTCACTGGGGACGGCGGAAGAATCCGCCGAGAGAAACTGGCCGCAGTTGCTGCCGATTTGGTTTTCCTCCAAATCCCCGATGCTCACAATCGTGTCGAATCCCGCGGTGCGGATCGCATCGGCAAGCGGAGCAACCGAACGATCATCGTGCGGATCCAGGGCGGTTTTGAGGGAGTGGGACCGCGCGGAAAGCGTGGGATTGAGAGGCGTGAGTTTTACGAGGAAACGCGACGGGTCAAATGTCTGCTTCAGGATGCCGGGATCGATGGGATACCCGTCCATGACAATGAAGTTCAGCGTAATCTTCCGGTCTCCGGGAAGCATGAATCGGTCTCCGAAGCGGGCGATATCCTCGAAACGCAGCTTCCGGATCGGGATGAGCACGTCGCGCTTTTCCGTGTCCGTCGTGTGGAGAGAGAATTGCATCTGGAATCGTCCGCCGTCGTAGAGGCGGTTTTTTATATCCTTCAGGCGATCCAGGAACGGAAGACAGTGAAGGGGCGCCACGGTGGAAACGGAAGGGAGTAGGCCGGGGGCATCGTAACGCCGGGGAAGCTCTTCGAGAACATCGAGCACCGCCGGATTAAACGTCGGTTCGCCCATCCGTGTGAATTGCACCTTGAACTTCCGCGCGGGCACGACGCCGTCCGGGTACCGTCGCCGAACGAGGTAATCGATCTGCGCGAACATCTGTTCCTTCGAGAGGAGTCCGTGGCACTCGCGGCCGGCGTCGCACATGAGGCAGCGCACCGGGCATCCGATCGTACAAGAGAGAACGAGCACCCATTTTTCTTCTCGCGGGACACCGGGCTGCACGGATTCGACGCACTCGATGCGTTGCCCGTCAAACTCCGCGACGGTGACCGTCGCGACACGATCATTGCCGTATCGGCTGATAATGCGCATGGCGGGAGTAAAGAGAGGAGGGAGCAGCCGCGATCGTCCGGAGCGCGGCACGTAAACCGTCCGCGGCGGCGATCTGAACATGACGGAGCAGCCGTCTGCCGTGAACATCTCCAGCGTACAGGACGAGGTCGCGATGATGCACGCGAATTCGGGGAATACGGGGAATTCTGCCGACCGCGACAAGGAGAGCGGCTGCTTCAAAGACATGTTCTCCCGTGTGCAGCGTCAACGCGCCGCCGGAGCGGCGGATGGCGACCGGCCGCGCGTTCTCAATGCAGCGGATTCCATACATTGCAACGCGCTCCCGCAGGAGTGGGAGACAACGAGTCTTGGAACGCATGACAATGGTTGGAACGCAACCCCGCGCATGGAGGTGCAGGGCGCCGTCGAAAGCGGCGTCCCCTCCGCCGAGGACAAGGACGGGGCTTCTTGCGGGGAGATCGGGGATGTCTCTGAACTCATGGAAGACGGTGATGCCTGTCCATTCCTCTTCGCCGTCGAGTCCCGCAGGGCGGGGCGCCGTTCCCGTCGCGACGACGACGCGGCGCGCGCGGACGGGGCCGGAGGAAGTGCGCAGCGTGAGAACGCCGGCATGTTCGGTGATCTCGTCGACCGTCTCGCGGATCGGCGCTATGCCATGTTCCGAGAGCTGGCGTTGGAGGATGTGCGCGAGATCGCCGCCGGCGATGCCGCCGGGAAAGCCGAGGTAGTTCTCGATCCACCGGGCGTTGCGGAGCGCACCGCACACTTCGCGCGCTTCAAAAACGATCGTGGCGAGATCCGCGCGCGCGAGCTGCACGGCGGCCGCCATGCCCGCGGGGCCGCAGCCGATGACGGCGCAATCCGCGATCATGCCAACGGGAGCAGGGGAAGAAGGCGAGCCGTCCGGACGGGAGTGGCGACTCCGGCCGAGAGCGAAAGCAGCGCTGCCCCATGCAGATCCTGTGAAAATGTCGCCGTCGCGTCGGCGGCGATGAAAACATCGAAGCCGCGCACGAACGCCTCGCGCGCCGCCATGTCGCAGCACAAGTGCGTGCAGACGCCCGCGATAACGATTTGTCGTATGTTTCGACTCCTCAACACAGCTTCCAAATTTGTTCCGTCAAACGCGCTGTACGAGGATTTGCGTACGGTGTGTTCCCCGTGTTGCGGACGCAACGCCGATATGATGCGACTTTCGGAGGCGCCCTCTGCAACGCTTTCTCCCCACCATCGCGCAATGGGGTCGTCTTCGCCGACGGCCACCGCAAAACGCGTGAAGATGACGGGGCGGCTATGATCGCGAAACCGTCGCAGCAGGCGGCGGACGCGGGGAAGGATCGCGGCGGCATCCGGTATGTATGCATGTGAATCCGGATGAAGGAAATACTCCTGCATGTCGACGATGAGCAGGGCGCTTCTTTCCAGCACGCAGGATTTCCAGTGTCGCCGTTGCCGCCGCATGCCAGCAAGCATCCGGCGCTGCGGGAGAAGGGAGGGGGAAGGCGGCATGCCGGCAAATTCTTTCATGCCCGCGCATGCGTCGCAAACTTCTGTATACTCCACACCCCATGGCCCTTCTCCTCCCACATTCCATTTTTTTCCATATCCCGAAAACCGGAGGCAGCTGGGTGCGCTCTGCGGTGTCCAATGCCGGCATTCCCGTCAATGAAATCATCAAAGTGCCCGCAAAGAAACATCTGAGCGCAGGCACGCTTATGCACACTTGTCCTACGGATGTGCACCTTACAGACCGTTTTCGTTTTGCCTTTGTGCGCCACCCGTTGACCCGCTACCAATCCTACTGGTGTTTTCGGATGCTCCATGGATGGGATTCCGAACTCCAGATCGACCGCATATGCCAAAATGACAACTTTGAGAAATTCGTCTGGGCAGTGCTTACAGAGGCGCCCGAAGGATGGGTGACGCGCAACTACTGCAAATTTCTGGGAAATGATTTCCGCTTCTTAGATTTTGTGGGTCGCATGGAGAATCTTGCCGATGACTTGGTCACTGCCCTCACGCTTGCTGGAGAATCCTTTGATGAACAGGCCTTACGAGCGACGCCCCCTCTGAATGTTTCTTCCGTACTGCCAGAATGGCAAGTGCGTTGCTCATACTCCCCGGACCTGCGTGCAGCGGTGTGCAAAGCAGAATGGAGAGTGATGGAACATTTTGGATATGAGGAGAATGAAGAGGAAGCTCCGCAGGTCGCTGGCACGGTGATGAGCAAAAGAACGCGGTCTATCACCTAAAAAAATTGTCGTCCCCAGCCCCTTTATTGTAGAGTGCGTCCGTGTCGGATGTTCCCTTCACCACAGGCGTCTTCATTGGCCGCTTTCAGCCGTTTCACGAGGGACATCGGCGTTGCGTGGAAAAAATTCTTCAAGAGCGCAATCGTTGCATCATTCTCGTGCGAGACACAGAGTCGAGTGAAAAAAATCCCATCGCGGCCGCCGAGCGCATCGCCATGATCCGCGCACATTTTCCGGATGCCGGAACAGTCTAGATCCTCACCATCAGCGATCCCGGCGCCGACCTCTCGGTTTTCATCGGCCGTGACGTCGGCTACGATCTGATCGAGCTCGATGCCGCCACCGAAGCGATT
>JBBTVH010000069.1:0-10200 GCA_038063355.1 Patescibacteria group bacterium
GGTGGAGGAGGGGCCGGGGGTGGGGGAACGAACCCGAACCGCACGCGCCTCGCGGACTCGGTCGAGCTCTCGCTGCGCAAAGGCGAAGGTTCGCTCGTCGTTCTTGATATGGAAAGTAATGAGGAAATGCGCTTCTCGGAGCGCTTCGCCTGTCCGGATCACCCCGAAACATCCGTGCCCGAGATCGAGCCCAGAAGCTTCTCCTTCAACTCCCCCCACGGTGCCTGCGAGGCCTGCCACGGACTGGGATCCATTCTCCAAATCGACTCCACGACCATCGTGCCCAATACCAAGCTTGCGGTCTCCGAAGGTGCGCTGCATCCGTGGGCGACATCAGCGACGCGCATGGGCTATGTGATGCACATTCTGGAAGCCGTCGCGCGCGATGCGAAGTTCTCGCTCGATATGCCCTGGGAGAAAGTGCCCGACGACGTAAAGCAGATCGTGCTCTACGGCTACCCCAAGGAAGTCCGCGTCACGATGGACAGCAACGGATTCAATTCCACCTTCAACACCATCTACGAAGGTGTGATCCCGAACCTGGAACGCCGGCACCGCGAAAGCGACAGCAGCTACGTCCGCACGCAGATCGAAGGCTACATGCAGGAACTCCCCTGCACGGCCTGCGGCGGACTCCGGCTCCGCAAAGAAATCCTCGGCGTGACCGTGGGTGGAGCGAACATCGTCGAATCAACGGACATGAGTGTGGATAAAGCCAAAGCGTTCTTCGAAGAATTGGTTCCTCCGGAAAAGAAGACGGCGCGCCCGGAAATGCTCACCACCTACGAATTCACGATCGTCAAAAAAGTCCTCACCGAAATCATCTCCCGCCTCTCGTTCCTTCAAAACGTGGGACTAACGTACCTGACGCTCTCGAGATCGGCCGCGACGCTCTCCGGTGGAGAAGCACAGCGCATCCGGCTCGCCACCCAGATCGGCTCCGCGCTCCAAGGCGTGCTCTACGTGCTCGATGAACCGAGCATCGGACTCCACCAGCGCGATAATGCGAGATTGATTTCGACTCTCATCAAACTCCGCGACATCGGCAACACCGTGATCGTCGTAGAGCACGACGAAGAGACGATCCGCACGGCGGACTATCTTTTGGAGATCGGTCCGGGCGCCGGCAAGTACGGCGGCGAGATTATCGCGGAAGGGAAGCCCGAGGCGCTCATCAAGAATCCCAAATCCGTCACGGGAAAATACCTGAGCGGCGAAGAGAGCATCATCGCACCGAAAACGCGTCGCAAAGGCAACGGAAAATTTATCCAGATACACGACGCGCACCATCACAACCTGCAACACCTGGATGTGACGCTCCCGCTCGGAACCTTCATCGGCGTCACGGGCGTATCGGGCTCCGGAAAGTCGAGTTTGATCCATGGAATCCTGGGACCGGAATTGCAGCGAGCCCTGAACGGAGCCAAAAGCAAGCCGCAGGACTGCGGCGCCATCGAAGGACTGGAACATCTCGATAAAGCGATTGTGATCGATCAGTCCCCCATCGGCCGGACGCCACGCAGCAACCCCGCCACCTATACCGGCATCTTCACGGACGTCCGTGACCTCTTTACAACAACGCCGGAAGCGAAGCTCCGCGGCTACAAGACCGGTCGCTTCAGCTTCAACGTGAAAGGCGGCCGCTGCGAAGAGTGCGAAGGTGACGGACTCAAGCGGATCGAAATGCATTTCCTTCCCGATGTGTACGTGACGTGCGAAGTCTGCCAGGGCAAGCGCTACAACCGTGAAACGCTCGAAGTGACCTACAAAGGAAAGAACATCGCCGAGGTGCTGGATATGACCATCAAGGAGTCGCTCGATTTTTTCGCAGCGATCCCGGCGCTCGAGAAGAAACTGCGGACGCTCGAAGACGTCGGTCTCGGCTACATCCACCTCGGCCAGAGCGCGACGACGCTTTCCGGAGGAGAAGCCCAGCGCGTGAAGCTCGCAACCGAGCTCACCAAGCGCGCAACGGGAAAGACGTTCTATATTCTCGATGAACCCACAACCGGCCTGCACTTCGAAGACATCAAGCGACTCCTCGCCGTGCTCCAGCGCCTGGTGGATAAAGGTAATACCGTCCTTGTGATCGAGCATAACCTCGACGTCGTAAAATCCGTCGACCACGTGCTCGACATCGGCCCCGATGGCGGCGATGGCGGAGGGTTGATCGTTGCGCAGGGAACGCCGGAGGCAGTGGCGGGCGTGGCGAAAAGCTATACCGGGCAGTATCTGAAGAAGATGTTGAAAAAGTATTAGGTATTACGTATTACGTATTCAGTATCCATACTATTGTAACGCTTGCGATACCTAATACGTAATACATACTACTCAATACTTGCACCGCCACTTCACAGCAACGGCGTTCATCGTCGACTCTCAAAAACGCACGCTCCTGCTCTGGCACAAGCGCCTGGGCCGCTGGATGCCACCCGGAGGACATGTGGAGGAACACGAGCTTCCGGAAGAGGCCGCGAAACGTGAGTGTAAGGAAGAAACAGGACTCGATGTGGAGATCGTTGGTGAAAAGCAGGACGATCTTTTCACAGGTAATCCACAAGAGGGCCGCATGCTCAAAAAACCCATCGCGATGCTGCTCGAGGAAATCCCCGCCTATCCCCCGCGCAACGATCCTGCGCATCAGCATATGGATTTTCTGTTCCTTGCACGGCCGGTCGATGAGTCACAGGTGATGACGTTGAACAAAGATGAAGGACACGAGATGCGGTGGTTTACGAAAAAGGACATCGAAGCGCTCGATGCAACGAAGGAGATTTTTAGGAATGTGAAGGAATACGTACTTGGGGTGCTGTGATTCGGTTACTCTCCCTGGTATTTTTCCGGATCAAGAAACGGAAAATCACGGAAAAGCGTCCGGAGGAATTGCACACGTTCTCTACCGGCGGGAATGCCATTTTCACGCGACTGCTGGATTCCGCGGCTCAGTAAGACTTCTGCCTGAAGGGGATGCATATGAAGCCCATCAATAATGTTACGAAGATCGTCAAGAGGCATTCCTTGTTCACCTCTTTTATTGCCCAGGACCACCGTCGGGGTTTGCAGACTGTCGATGCTTTGAAGCATTTCTGTATCTGCGCTGACAAGCGGGTGCTTGGAATCATTGCTGGAGAGCACGATTCCTTTGAGCGGGGCCGAACTCCGCTGTGTTTCCATGCACCTGCTGACGATGTCTTCCGCATTCGAAGTCTGTTCATTAAGAGGAAAGATCCTAACGCGGGGATCGAGAGTGAACGGGCGTACTCTCCCGATAGGAATATGCGCCTTCCTCGAACCTTGCACCTGCCAGGCATGGGCCTCATTTTTATCCGCGATGGGCAAAGAGTCTGACCATCGTCCATGCACGTTCCGCGGACGCTGCAAATCCGCAAGGGGATACAGGTGATCGCCAATCAGCGCGCCGGCTCTCCCTGCGATCAAGTCATCGGCACTCAATACGAACCCGTCATTGACCGTTGTCTGTACCCCCACGGTATCGGCCCCAGTCCCATGCATCGCCGCCGCAAGAATAACAGAGAGCTTGCGTCCCGAAGATTCCTCCTGCCCTTCGCCCTCATGCCCGAGTTCGGAACGCGAAATGCCGAGAAGCGCTGCCATTGCGTATTGCGGTAGTGCATGTGAACCGACGAGCAAAAGAACGCTATATCCTTTCGCAAGTTTGCAGCGCGCCCTGACAATGCATTGCGCGATCCTTGCAAGAGTTACATCCTTGCTCAGGACGAGACCTTCTCTGGGCGCGTAGACTGTGGTTTCACGAAAAAGTCCTCTGATGTCTGCGGGAACTTTTTCGTGGATTTGCTTCACTAAGGAATTGTCTGGGGTGCACTTGCCTTCGTGCTCATAGGAAACAATCGCTCCCCCTTCTGCCATCATCGCCAGACGCGGCTCCAAGGCGGCAAGCCCGGAAGGAAAATCTATAGAAAATGGCTCGGTTTTTCTCATAGTAAGGATGCCAATTGTACCGTCTGTTTTAGCTTTCGCGAGCGAACTACCGGAGATTTTAGCTGTCCATTCCTCTCAGAAAATCCACATATTGGTCTATATATTCGTCAATATCCACCCTCCGTGCAATCGCAGCGGCCATCAGAAGGCGCATTTCCGTAGGGGTGATTTTTCCTCCGCTGACAAACGCTTTGCCTTTGTTCGTGGAAGCACCATACAGTCGGTGCTGCACCCGGGCGAATGCGCCAGTGTAGTGCTCATCCCCCTCCTCAAGCAGCGGATGTTCGGGCTGTTGTGGATCGCCCACGAGCACCATGGGAATGTTATGCCGCGCCGCGATGTGGGCTGTTTTGACCAGATACTCAATATCCTCAGGATATTCACGCACGCTCCCTTCGCCCGGAGCATTGAGAACGAGGCCTTCGTAGTGCGACTTCTTTTTCAGGAAGGTTCTCGCAAACCAGCCGGGGATGCTTCTGCAGACATCCTCATACAGATTTCTGTATGTGGCGGTTATCCCAAGGTCCTTCATTTCCACTCCCATACTGAGCTTGCATTCGTCTCCATTACCACGCGGTACCGCAGCCTGAGAGCGCTCCGGTGCATACAGCTGCCATCGATTTCCTTCTCTGTTTCCCAGAGATTCAAACCGACAACTGAACGGATCATCGGTCTTGGTGTTCACTTTTCTCAG
The DNA here is from genome assembly GCA_038063355.1 of Patescibacteria group bacterium. Classification (GTDB taxonomy): domain Bacteria; phylum Patescibacteriota; class Gracilibacteria; order Peribacterales; family Peribacteraceae; genus 2-12-FULL-55-11. The sequence continues at coordinate 4,655 of JBBTVH010000069.1, forward strand.
TCCACGCGCCGGATAGAGCGTCGAGCCCCCGAGCACCGCGATGCGGCCACTCAGTTCTTTGCGCAACCCAAGATACAGGCCGTTTTCCAGAACACGACCGGGCTCAGAATTCTCTACAACCCCATCGGGAAGAACCTGAAGTTCTCGTTCCGGGATGTTGGTTTGAGAGACCAGAATAATAATGGACCGGTCCCCAAGCTCTTCAGAGGAAATGCCTTCCGCCAGCACGTGCGCGCCCGCTGCCGCCTGATCGGTCCCCATGACGACAAAAATTTTGCCGCACGTGCGTTCGAGAATCTGCCGCACTTCAGAGACCATCTGCATCAAGTCGGGGTCAGCGCGAAGCTGGCTGCTGTCTCCAAACAATTTTGAGTCCCGTACAACAATGTCTTTGTAACGTTCACGCAGGTAGTCCGGCGTTCCTACTTCCACGATCTGCTGCAGCCTGCCCGAGATCGGGTTTTTTAACTTGTTGATAGTTGCACAAACGAACGTTCCCCCGAAGCAAATGAATTCTGCTTCTTGAGAATCTACGTATTCATATTCCGGGTCAGAAATGATCATGAGAAATGCGGCAAAAAGAGTACTGGACTTATAAGTAGAAAATTATAGAATCATCGTTATTCCTCTTACAACCTCCTTTTGGGTAAAATCCCGCTTATGCTGAAATCTGCCACTGCATGGGGAATGACCGAGAAAGCCCTTAAGTATGCAGAAATTGCGCATAAAGGCCAAAAGCGCGCTTCTGGAGCCCCCTACATCGTCCATCCGAAGGCGGTGGCGGCACTGCTTTCGAGAGATTTGAAGGCTGATGCCGAAACTCTCGCCGCCGCTCTTCTCCATGACACGGTGGAGGATACCGGCACGACGCTGCAGGACATAAAAAGGGAATTCGGACCTGTGGTGGCGCACCTCGTAGAGGGTGTGACCAAGATCGAGCACATCGAAGGCACGCTCGATCCGGCCGAGCGGGACATGGCCTCGATCCGGAAAATCTTCAAGGCGATGGGCTCTGATCTCCGCGTCCTCTTCATCAAGCTGGCCGACCGCCTGCACAACATGCAGACGCTGAATGCGCTCTCGCGGGAGCGGCAGGTGAAGATCGCGCGGGAGACGGAGGAGATCTTCTGTCCGCTGGCGAGCTTCCTGGGACTGCGGCTCTGGTACCGCGAACTTTCGGACCTCTGCTTCCAGACACTCGACCCCGTGCACTACAAACTTCTCGAGCGGCGCCGCGAAAGCGTGGAACGCTACCAGCGCCAGGGACTGGAGCGGTGGGTGGGTCACTTGCACACAACGCTGCGGAAAGAAGAAAAAAGTTCCACGACGGTCACCATGCAGGCGCGACACCTCTACGGCGTGCACGGTTCCACGCGCGATCATCCGGGACTCCTGTACCACATCGAAACGTACTACCGCATCTGCGTCGTCACGGACTCCGTGGACGACTGCTACCGGATGCTCGGCGCCATCCACCGCCACGCCCCTGCGCTCCCCGGCCTCTTCCAGGACTACATCTCGTCGCCGAAAGTGAACCGCTACAGTGCGCTGCATACCACCGTGCTTTCCCCGAGCGGCGTCCCCATCACGATCATCATCCAGACGCAGGGCATGTACGACGTAGCGACGTGGGGCGTTTCGCTCCCCTACCGTGATGGGACGGGAAAAAACGTTTGGAACAAACTCCCCGACTGGATCAAAAGCGTCATCTCCTTAGAGGGCGCGGAGAAGGACACGTCGGCCTTCTTCCACGCGCTGCGGGCGGATATTTTCGGAGACCGCTGCGTGGTGCACGCGATAAGACGGCGCAAAAAATCAGTGAACGTCCCCTGCCATGCGAGCCTGCTTGACGTCGCCTATGAAATGGACGCTTCTCTCGCCGCCCGCGCGACGGGCGTGATGGCGAACGCCGTGCCATCAGACCTCCGGGCGATCGTGCAGGACGGGGACGTGCTAGACTACATCGCGCGGAAATCCCAGAACATGCGCTCGGCGCGCGATATGCTCATTCTCCACACGTCGAAGGGCCAGAAGCAGCTCCTGAAGCAGCTCAGCCAGAGGCCGACGAAAGCGAACCAGGCTGACGGCGCGGCAATCCTCCAGGAGACCCTAATGCTTGCAATCGACCCGTTCTTCTCCACCGACTGGCGCAAGACGCTTAACGGCCGCCTCAAAAATCCCCAGGCGCGCCAGGTGGTGGGATCGGCGATCCAGAGCCCGTTTGAAGTTCTGCAGGAGCATTGCGCGCCAAGTGACGTCTTCCTCCTCGACGGACGCTGCTTCCATCTCTGGTCGCTGACGCCGCATCAGAAAATGCGCTTCATCCTGCGCACCGACGTGGAGACGCTGCGCTCCGGGCAGATCATCGGTATGCAATCGCGCCCCGACGTCATCGACGTGGTGAAACAGACGCCGCAGAAAGGATCCCAGACCCGGTAACTCGTTTCCTTGAAGCTGCGGGAGGAAGGCCCGCTCGAGGTGCCATTCTTTTTCGGTCTGCAGTGGTGGTACCGCGAAAGCAGCAATCCACTGGAGATGATTGCGCATCTCCAGAACCTCCTCGATACTCCAGTGGAGCTCCGTGCATTCGAACGCGGCGCCGTGACGCTGACGTTTCATACCGATACGCTGATGGTGCTGCGCGTGGCTCACGAATTCCTCGCGGCGCACCCCGATGTCATGCGCATCGTCCGCATTTCCCCCTGATGCCATGACTGAATCCATGAAGCCGTCACTCCTCGTCCTCTACTGCGGAGGCACCATCGGCATGCGCCAGAATGTGCGCACCTCTGCCCTGCGCCCGGAACTCACAATCGAAGAACTTCTCAAATTTTCACCGCTGCTGCAGAAGGAATTTTCCATCAAGACCAAGACCATCACGATGATCGACAGCACCAATATCCAGCCACACCACTGGATGGAGATCGCCAAGGCCATCGCCCACGACTACCAGCACTACGACGGTTTCGTCGTGCTCCACGGCACAGACACCATGGCCTACACCGCAACCGCACTTTCCTTCGCGCTCGGAAACCTGGGAAAGCCCGTCGTCTTCACGGGATCGCAGGTTCCGCCGGAAATTCTGGGGAGCGACGCCGTGAGCAACATGGTCCATGCCTGCATGGCCGCCACGATGGATTTCGCGGAAGTCGCCATCGCCTTCGGAACGTCGATTCTGCGGGGAAACCGCAGTATAAAAATCAGCGAGAGCGAGCGCGACGCCTTCATTTCGCCTGTGTTCCCGGCGCTGGGTTCTATCCGCCTGCAGCCGGAACTGACGTTCGACGGCGTGCGGCGCCGGCACGGGGGAAACCTTGATCTCAACAACATGTTCAAAGGATCGGTGGCTGTTGTGAAAATCGTCCCGGGTCTGGATCCCAGACTGCTCGATACCATCATCGACACGGACATCGACGGTCTCATCGTGGAATCCTTCGGACCCGGCGGCATCCCGAATCAGGAACAGAGCCTGCTGCCCAGTATCGCCCGTGCGCGGAAGAAAAAGATTCCCGTGCTCGTCTGCACCCAGTGTATCTACGGCACCACCCGCATGTACCTCTACGAAGTCGGCCAGCACGCGCTCAAGCTCGGTGTGATTCCGACCGGGGACATGACCCCGGAGGCGGCCTTCGTGAAGCTCAAATGGGGCCTGGGGCAGGGCCTGGATGCGGAAGGGATCATCAAGCTTTTCGGCAAGGATATTGCTGGAGAAGTGACGATTAGAGGGTAATATTGTATAATATTTCCATGCGAAACTCCGATACCGCGGAAGATGTCTGCGACAAAGAGATTATTGAAGGCCCTTTGACGGCAGATGATCTCGCCGAAATCCGGCGCGCACGCAATGATCCTAATTACGCTCCTCCTCCTTCCGTTAATCCTCTTCATGAGAACTGGACGGACACGCAGGTGATCCTGCTCGGTCCGTTCCTTGGACGCACTATTCCTCCTACTCTCGAGGAGATCAATCGCATTATGCAAAATCATTCAGCTTTGGAAGCCCGCCCCGGACACACGTACCACGAAACGGGACTCGAGACGCTTGCACACTATTGTTTCCGGCATGAAAACATCGACTGGAAAAGCTTGGGCATGCAACTCAGCAGACGAGGAAATTTCCGCAGACTGCTCGAAATGCATGATCCGCAATTTTAGAAGTAAATGCTGAAGGAGGAGTGTGAAATGCAAAGAATGGCTATACTGCATGCGCCTCTTTTCTACATGTTCGACCCCGTTGACCCAAAGCAGTCCTTCCCCGCGCTCGAGCGCGGCATTCTCACCTACTGGAAAGAGGAGGATATTTTTAAGAGAAGCATCAAGCAGAGAAAGGAGATGCACGGGGATATCCTTGAGCAGGGAAATGGCAAATCGCAAATGGCAAATGGAAAATCATATTCATTTTATGATGGCCCACCCTTCGCCACCGGCCTTCCCCACTACGGCCACCTGCTCGCCGGGACGATCAAAGACGTGATCCCGCGATATCAAACGATGCGAGGGCATGCCGTCGAACGCCGGTTCGGCTGGGACTGTCACGGACTCCCCATCGAAAACCTCATCGAGAAAGAGCACAACATCACGTCCCATAAGCAGATCGAGGAGATGGGCATCTCCGCATTCAACGCGCTCTGCCGCGCTTCCGTGCAGCGCTACACAAAGTAGTGGCGCGACACGGTGGAACGCATGGGCCGTTTTGTGGACATGGACCACGACTACCGGACGATGGACCCGGAATTCATGGAATCAATCTGGTGGGTGTTTTCGGAGTTGCAGAAAAAAGGATTGATCTACGAAGGTCACAAGCCGATGCATATTTGTCCGCGATGCGTGACACCCCTTTCGAACTTCGAAGTCACGCAGGGGTATCAGGATGTGACAGACCAGTCGGTCACTGCGATGTTTGCCTTGGAAGACGAGCCGGATACGTATGTCCTCGCTTGGACGACAACGCCATGGACGCTGCCGGGAAACCTCTTCCTCGCGGTGCATCCGGACGTCGAGTACGTGACCTTCGCGTATGAAGGAAAAAAATACATCGTGGCGGAAGAGATCTGGAACCAGCGTGGTACACCAAAATCGCTGCTCGCCTCTACGATGATGGCACGCGCTGCAGAAGCGGATCACCAAATACCGTCGACCGTGGGCTCTCCGATCAAAGGCAAAAAACTGATGGGGAAACACTACAAGCCCCTCTTCCCGTACTTCGTGGATCGCTACAAGGGCCGTGCGTTTCGCATCGTCACGGGTGATTTTGTGACGACCACGGACGGCACGGGCATTGTGCATATCGCCCCCGGCTTCGGCACCGATGACTTTGAAGTGGGTCAGCGCGAAGGCATCACGGATGTCCTCAGCCACATCTGCATGGACGGGACATTTATTGATGAAGTCACCGACTTCGCCGGCATGTCGGCCAAGCCGAAGGACGATCCGACGAGGACCGACCAGAACATCATCGACTGGCTCGCGAACAAAGGCCTCGTCTTCACCCGCCAGACATTCCGCCACAGCTACCCCCACTGCTGGCGCTGCGATTCCCCTCTTCT
>JBBTVH010000070.1:0-2694 GCA_038063355.1 Patescibacteria group bacterium
GCCAATGGCAAATACTTCCCGATCGACTTCGCTCATAAAGAACTAAAAGACCTTTATGCATGTAGTGACATATCAATCAGTCGATCGGGTGCCGGCTCCATCGCTGAACTCGCAGCCAACGGCATCGCTTCCATCCTTATTCCTCTTCGCGGAGTGGCGCACGATCACCAGCAAGCGAACGTCGTGTCGTTACTAGAACGGGAAGCGGCGCTCCTCGTTACCCAGAATGACATGGACAATATGCTACTAAATGTGGTGAAACGTCTTATTGATGATCCTGCAACGAGAGAGAAGCTGCGACGGCAAATTCGCGGGTTGTGTACAGGAGACAGTACTGGACAAATCGTAAAGGTTATTTCTCATGCTCTTGTGGAGAGGGTGGGAGCATGACTACTCTCCCCCGACATATGAAAAACTTCGGAAACTTGTGGAAATTCATCGTTCCGCTCTTCGCCTTGGCGCTCCTTGTCGGTTGCACGCCCCAAAGCTCTGAAAATACCACGGAGAACACGGTGGCTCCTCCCGCTCCCACCCCTGCACCTTCCTCTCCAGACGCTATGAAAGGCTTCGATGGAAAACTTTTGAGCGGCAAGCACACCGTCGTCCTCAAAACGAGCAAGGGTGACATCACCGTGGAACTGGATGCAGATGCCGCACCGAAGACCGTGACGAATTTCGTGGTGCTCGCACAGAGCGGCTACTATGAAGGCCTCACGTTCCACCGCGTTATTCCGGGCTTCATGATCCAGGGAGGAGACCCCAGCGGCAACGGCACGGGCGGCGACAGCGTCTACGGAGACACCTTCGAAGACGAAACGGATAATGGCAACGCTCTGATGGCCAAGGGCTACAAGGCCGGCGTCATGGCCATGGCCAACCGCGGACCGGACACGAACGGCTCGCAGTTCTTCATTATGGACGCCGACTATCCGCTTCCTCCGAACTACACGATCTTCGGCATGGTGACTGACGGCCAGAAGGTGGTAAATACCATCGCACGTGTCGAAAAGGACGGGAATGACAGGCCGGTGGAGCCGGTGACGTTCACGGTCCAAATTGAAAATTGAAAATGGAAAATTGAAAATAGGCCTAAGTTGTTATTGGTAAGAGGCAGTAATTTTCAATTTTCCATTTTCAATTTTCAATTCCATACTAGAACCATGAGAACGCGCTTCCCCCCCTCCCCCACCGGCTTCCTGCATGTTGGAGGCTTGAGGACGGCGCTCTTCTGCTACCTCGTTGCGAAGCAGACCAAAGGATCATTCCTGCTTCGTATTGAAGATACGGATCGCGAGCGACTCGTAGAAGGTGCTATCGAAAATATTCTTCGCACGCTCCACTGGGCGGGACTCGATCCCAATGAAGGCGTGATGATGAAAAACGGCGTGGTGATGCAGGAAGGCAGCCGTGGACCGTATATCCAGTCCGAGCGTCTGCCGCTGTATCAGAAATATGCTGCGCAGCTTCTGGATGCCGGCAAGGCATACCCCTGCTTTTGCACGCCTGATCGTCTGGATCAGATGCGCAAGGAACAGCAGGAAGCGAAACAGGCGCCGATGTATGACCGGAAATGCCTGAAGATGCCGAAAGAAGAATCTCTGCGCCGCATCGCTGCAGGAGAAAAGCACGTGATCCGGATGGAAATCCCGCGGTCGACGACGGTGACCTTCAACGATGACATCCGGGGCAACCTTTCTTTTGAGGGAAAAACGATTGATGACCAGGTGCTTCTCAAAAGCGATGGTTATCCGACATACCACTTGGCGCATGTAGTTGATGATCATCTGATGGATACGGATATCGTCATCCGCGGCGAGGAATGGCTCAGCTCTCTTCCAAAACATCTTCTTCTTTTTGAATATCTTGGCGGGAAACCGCCGCGCTACGCACACGTTCCTCTTCTTCTGAATCCCGATAGAAGCAAACTGAGCAAACGACAGGGTGATGTTGCTGCGGAGGATTACAAAGAGAAAGGATATCTGCCCGAAGCGCTCCTCAACTTCCTCGCGCTTCTCGGATGGAACCCGGGCACGGAGCAGGAAATCTTTTCCTTGAATGATCTTATCGACAAATTTTCCCTCGAGCGCGTCCAGAAAGCCGGCGCCGTCTTCGATCATGAAAAACTTGACTGGCTGCAGGGCCAATGGATCCGCAAGCTGACGCCGGAGGAATTCGTGAATCGCCTGAAGCCCTTTTTGGAGAAGCATCTCGCCGCAGCTCTACGCGATCCTGAGCTCACAGCGCGGGCAACCCTGATACAGGATCGCCTAACACTGCTTTCCGAAGGACCGGAGATGCTGAAGTTCTTTTATGAGGAACCGGAGGTGACGATGGAGCTGCTCGCGAACCCGAAGCAAAAGCTCACGCCGGAGCTGGTGAAGGAAATCGTGCCGCAGCTTCAGACGACTCTCGAAGTCATTGATACCAAAGACTGGAACCGATCGATCATCGAAGAAAAACTGCGCAGCCTGATGGAAGCCAAAGGCTACAAGCTCGGCCAGATCCTATGGCCCTTGAGAGCAGCACTGACCGGAAAGCCCTACAGTCCTGGGGCGTTTGAAGTGGCGGAGGCGCTGGGCAAAGAAAAAACCCTTCAAAGACTGGCAAACATCGATGTACACTAAACCCATGGCGCTTTCCGTCACCTCCCCTATCCGGCACGATGTCGAAGTCTCTCTCCGCTCGGACGGAACC
>JBBTVH010000071.1:0-5683 GCA_038063355.1 Patescibacteria group bacterium
AAGATCTCGGAATTTCGCGGTCCTTCGACAATAAGTTCACCGAGGGCACCACGATCCACGGAGCGCGTCAGGCTGTGATCGACTAACAGATACATTCCGGGGACATCGACGGTGAACTCCACGACGGCAGACCCCCCTGCGGGGATGATGGTCGTTTGGACGTTGCGCAGGGGTTCGGAGGAGATGGCGCCTTCCGGATAGACCTTGTCGAATACCGCGCCGATGACGTGAAAGTTTGACGGAACAAAGCCACCGACGCCGACGTAAAGCCGAATGCGCTCACCGACGGATGCCCGCAGAGCGCCACTTCCGGCGAGCGCGCCCGTGCGCCCGTTGAAGATGAAGTACTCCGGCTTCTCCGCAAGCAGTTTCGCTTTGGAGAATTCCTGATGCCCTTTTCTGCCAAGTGCGCCCGCCGTATAGAGCTCACCTTGCATGATGTAGAACTCCTTATCAACGGGCTCCAAACCTTTCTTCGGTTCCACAACAATAAGTCCGTACATGCCATTGGCAATATGCGTTGGGACATGGGGACTTGCGCAGTGGTAGACGTACACGCCGGGACGGTTCGCCTTGAATCGGAAGATCTTCGTCTCACCGTCGCGTACCTGCGTCAATACGGAGCCGCCGCCCGGTCCCGTGACCGCATGGAGATCGATGGAGTGTGTTGCGTGGCCTTCCTCGGCATGTGCGCCGCCACTATCATCTGCATGCGCGTCTTCCGTCTCGCCTCCATCCGCAAGGGCAGTGGGAACGAGATCGAAGCTGATGTCTTGCGATGCCTCTTCATCATCAGCCGCATGCGTCAGCTGCACCTCCACCGTGTCACCCTCCCGCACGCGCAGGAACGGACCCGGCACCGTGCCGTTATACGTCCAGTACTGATAGGTCGTGCCGGGTGCAAGCTCCGAGATGACTTCCCTCGTTTCCAATTTGATCACGACCGTACCATCGGTATTGCGTGTGATGGGCGAATCGAGATCGGAGGCGGATCTGCTGATTTCAGGAAGTTTCTGACCCGAAGACGACATATCCTCTGTCGTTGCGCTGCTGAGCTTTGCAAAGCCAAGGAAGAGCGCCGTGAAGCCGACCGCCATGAAGACTGGAGCGAGATCCGAGAGCCAATTCCGCTTGAGCGGATGGAATCCTTTGAGAAGCAATGAATTTGTCACGACCGACACAGAACTGAATGCCATCGCAAGCCCCGCGAGCTCTGGCCTTAGAATGATGCCCCAGTGCATGAAGGCGCGAGCGGCGATGGGAATACCAATCACGTTGAAGAAGAGCGCGAAGAACATGTTTTGTTTGATCTTATTCACGGTGGCACGACTGAGCTTGATGGCAGTCACAACATCCCTGAGATCGTTCTTCACAAGGACAATGCCGCCCGTCTCCATCGCGATATCCGTCCCGCTGCCCATGGCGATTCCGAGATCGGCTTGGGCAAGCGCGGGACTGTCGTTGATACCGTCACCCACCATCGCCACTTTCTTTCCCTGCTCCTGCAGTTTCTTTACTTCGCTCGCCTTCTGCTCAGGCAGAACTTCTGCAAGGACGTTTCTAATCCCAAGGCTCTTGGCAATTGCTTGTGCCGTTCGCTTGTTATCGCCTGTGATCATGTAGACCTCTATACCCATGTTGCCAAGCCGCTCAACAGCTTCCTTTGATGTTTCTTTCAAAGTATCCGCAACAGCAACGATACCGAGCACCTGACGTTCATCACTCAGGATCATCGCTGTCTTGCCTTTTTCCTCCAGTGTTTGTAACTGGTTTTCGATGGCTTTCGTATCAATGTTGAATTTCTCCATGAGCTTTCTGTTTCCGAGGAAATATTTCTTTCCCTCCAATATTCCTTCGATCCCATGACCGGGGATTGCCTTGAAGTCCTCAGTGGAAGAGAGTGTGAGATTTTTCGCCTTCGCATGATTCACAATGCTCTCTGCAAGCGGATGCTCGGAACCTTGCTCCAAACTTGCGGCAAGCTGTAACAGTTTTTCTTCAGTGGATGACAGAGCGATGATATCCGTCACCTCCGGCTTCCCCTTCGTGAGCGTCCCCGTCTTGTCAAACACCATTGTATCGATCTTCTTTGCCGCTTCCAGCGGCTCTCCGCCTCTAATGAGAATGCCCTGCTCTGCGCCCTTCCCCGTCGCCACCATGATGCTGGTGGGTGTTGCCAGTCCCATCGCGCAGGGGCAGGCGATGACGATGACGGAGACGAAGGCGAGAAGCGCAAACGTGATGCCTGCTCCGAGAACCATCCAGATTGCAAACGTAAGAATGGCGACAGCGATGACGGCAGGCACGAACCACGAAGAGATCCAATCGGCGAACGCTTGAATGGGAGCCTTCGAGCCCTGCGCCTCCTCCACGAAGCGGATGATCTGCGCGAGCGCGGTCTCCGCGCCGACTTTCTCGGCTTTGAATTCGATACTGCCGTGTCCGTTCATCGTCGCGCCGAACACGCGATCTCCTTCCTTCTTCTCTACGGGAATACTCTCGCCGGTGAGCATCGATTCATCGATGGACGTAAGCCCTTTCGTGACAACGCCATCGACCGGCACTTTCTCACCTGGACGCACGATGACGGTATCACCGGCTTGCACGTCCTCAATCGGCACATCAACGGTCTCTCCATCGCGAAGGACTCTGGCGGTCTTCGCCTGCAACCCCATCAATTTCTGAATGGCCTCGCTCGTCGCCCCCTTTGCTCTCGCCTCCAGCCACTTCCCGAGCAGGACGAACGTGATGAGGAGAGCAGCGACTTCGAAGTAAAGATCATGTATTTCCCCGATGACCGTTCCTTCCGTCAGGAAATGGCTCATTAGGTTCCAGAGACTATAGATGTAGGCAGTGGAGGTACCGATGGCGATGAGGCTGTCCATGCTGAACGTGCCCATTTTCAGGCTGGACCAAAATCCTCTGTAGAAGCCCGCACCAAGCCAGAACTGGACGGGAGTGGCGAGGAGAAGCGAGACAATGCCCATCGAAGGCAATATAAAATCATGGATCTTAGAATGCGGGAGGAAAGACAGCACCATGAACCCGAGCATCGGAAGGCTCAGAATGAGGCCGATCCAGAATTTCCGTCGGTAGCTTCGGATTTCGTCGAAGCGGCGCTTCTTGTCGGCTTCCTTGTCTTGCTCGTTGGCGACCACCGCACCATAACCCGCCGCTTTCACGGCAGCGATGAGGCCTTGTTCATTGACTTGCGCAGGATCAAAGCGAATGCGTGCTTTATTCGCACCGTAATTTACATTCGCTTCCTCAACTCCTGCAGTCTTCTTGAGTTTGCGGGTGATGAGTGCGCTGCAACTTGCGCAGTGCATCCCCGTGATTGATAAAGTAGTTTGGTTCATATGATGAAAGGAGTAATTGAAAACATGCAATCTCGGCGTAGTCTCGGCGTAGCGCTAGCGAAGCCGGACGAAGCCGGATGCATGCCGGTGATGGAGAGAGTGGCCTGAGAGGAGGACATAAGAATGAGGATTTAGGAATTTGAGGAAACCTTGTAGGTGTCACCAAGCGACTCAATCTCCTCCGTCCACTTCTGCATATCAAAACTCTCGTCATGTTCGAGCGTGACGTGCTTCGTATCCACATCGACGTTGATGCTTTTAATCGAAGGAAAGTCGCCGCTCACGTCTTTGATGAGAGCCGCGCAAGAAGCGCAGTGCATACCGGGGATGGAAACAGTGGTTATAGACATAAGAATGGAAGGAAGAGAATTATGATTCTATCACGATCTGCCCAGTCATGTCACCGTGGCCGGATCCGCACTGGATGGAGCAAAAGAAATCGAACGTACCTGCTTTGTCCGTCGGAATATTCACGCTCACGGTATTGCCTTGAATAATCGTCTCATTGATGCCGAGCCCTGGGACCGAGAGCCCATGTGTTCCACTGACGCCTGTAATTTCCAGCGTCACTTTCTCTCCCTGCTTCACCGTAACAATGTTTGGCGTGAACTTCCAGAGTTCGGCGGTCATCTTGATCGTTTTTACTGTCCCTGAAGGTGCAGCAGCTTGGGCATCTGAGCCGAGCAGAGCGTCAATAGCAGATTTGAAAACGTTGAATGGTTGCGCTCCTGAGATGATCCGGTTCTCATCAGTCTTGAGATTCACAACGATATTGCCGGGAGTGCCGTTCACGCCAGCAGCGCTTCCGCCACTCATGTCATCCTGCACATGTTTCGCATACTTGCCGCTGTCGAGACAGCTCTGGAATTTCGCTTCATCGAGGCCAAGTTCTTTTGCAAGCGGTGCAAGGTTCTCCAGCGGGAAGCCTGTGCCACCAGCCGTTGTCCGCTCGAAGATGGCATCCGTGTATTTCCAGAACGCATCATTGCCGCCAAGTTCGTTCGCGCACTCCGATGCCTCGGCTTCTTTCTGGGCATTCGCGTGAAAACTCAAAGGAAAATGTCGATAGACCCAAACGACATCATCCCCATACGCGTCCACGATCTGCTGCATCGTCGGATGATGGCGCTGGCAGAAGGGACACTCGAAGTCCGAGTATTCGACGACCGCAACTGTTGCCTTGGTGATGTCACCGCGGATGTGATCGGTTTTGGCATCAACGGGAGGAAGATTCTGTGCTGTCGTCGACTCTGGAGGTTGTTGCGGAGCGGGTGGGGTTGGAACTTGGGCGACTTGGGCAGGAGGAGTGTTCGCGGCAACGGGAACACTTCCGTTCTGCCACCTTGCGACACCAAAGCCGACGATGATTCCGACGAGCCCCATCGAAATCCCGAACCAAGGGTTGTTCGTCGGCGGGGATCCAGAACGGTTGCCGGATTGTTTCTGCGGTGATTCTTGCCATTGCAGTGCCATAAATAAGAGAGGGAAAAGATAGTTAAATGACAGTGAATGAACCGCGTACCATGCCCATCGAGCACATGAATGCAAGCTGCCCGGGATTCGGCGCGGTGAACTCGATAACGTTTTCGCCCGTACGAAGTGCCTGCGAAACGTTTAATGAAGGAATCGTCATGATGCTCGTGCAGCCCGCAGCAGCCGTCCCATCGACTTTCCAGCGAACGGGAATGCCCGCCTTGATGGTGAGATTTCTGGGCTCATAACCATTGCGTGTCACGCGCATGGACACTTCCTGCACATTGCCAGCCACAACTGGCGCGGGTACTCCTCCTTGCGTTGTGTTTCCTTTGGCGAAGACCCGCGAGGGATCGATGCCGGTGAGCGCGAATCCACTATAGAGATTGAACAAGGCGAGGATCAGCACCAACGCTCCGGAGAAGCGGAGAAATAGGCGCGAGAAGGCTCCCTTGGTCGTCGATGAAATAGCGCTGAGTCCCACGAGAGAAGGCAGCGTTACGAGAGCGAAGATGAACATCGTAAAAGCTCCCGTAACAAAGCTGCCGGACGCCAGCGCTACGAGCTGAAGCGACTGCGTGAAGCCACAGGGAAGGAAGAACGTCATGGCTCCGAGCGTGAACGGTGCCATCGGATGGTCGCTCTCCGAGAGATTCGCAACCCAGCGTGAAAGCGTTTTCGGGGGTCGGATCGGGAAACTTCCTTTCGGGATAACTTGCAGGATCATGAGTGCCAGCCAAAGCATGATGAGCGCGACGGCGATGCTCATATAACCGGACATTTTCGTGGAGAGCGTGATCGATTGCCCGAGCAGTCCGACGAGGCCGCCAAGGACGAAGTATGAGGCGAGA
>JBBTVH010000072.1:0-3887 GCA_038063355.1 Patescibacteria group bacterium
GCTATAGAAGATTCCCAGGCCCATCAGCAGGATCGCGAGCACAAGAAGCACGAAGAAGTCTTCATGCAGCACGCCCTGATGCCAGGCGGAGGAACCAAAACTTTCTAGGGAGAGCAGGACCGGGCCGATGAAAAGCAGGCACAGGCGTTCTGCAAGGCGCTTATCCTCCAACATCAGATACGCTCCGAAGGAGATGAGGGCCGCTTCGATGCTGAAGGCAATCGTCAGAGCCGCTCCGCTGAGCTCCGCGGCCGTGGCTGCAGCAAGCATCGCGATGCTCACTCCGGCATAGACGTAGAACGGTTCGCGCTTGCCGCTTGCACGGAAGACCGAGTAGGCCCCGGCGATAAAGGCGAGCATCCAACCCGAGATGATAAGGCTCTGCCATTCTTCGGGCGCGTTGCTCATGATCCACGCCAGAAGAAAGAGGCCGTTGCCGCCCGCAACGATCATATCGGGGACGAGATTCCTGTCTTTCAGCTTCAGGATGCCGACCGTATTGGTGACAAAGAAGATGGCGCTGAATGCATACGCAAAGAGGAGGAGTGTGCTGTCGCGATCGCCATCCAGGATCTGCGGAATGCTGTAGACCGTGACCAGAATAAGAGAGACTGCGGTAAGTTCGCGCTGGCCTGTGAGCGCCACAATCCACACGGTGCCAAGAACAATCACCAGAAGATACGCATAGAGCGCCGTGAAATCGGGAGAAGGGGAATGCGTGAGAAGCGGCGCGATACCGCCGAGGATGATGCTCGCCACGGAGAGCGCCTTGTTTTTGAAACGGACGCTCACGAGCGCCACGTAGGCGCTGGAGAGGAACATGATTCCAAGCGCGGTCGCCGGTGTGAAGAAGTCGTAGACCTGCCGTGCGGCGAAGACCGTGATCAGGATGGTGGTGGACCCTACGACAAGGAACACCGCGCCCTGATGCACGAATCCGCGGATTCTCCAGGTACCGAGAATGAGGATGGCGGTGCCAGCGAGAATACCGAGGCTGATACGGCCCATCGGTCCGATCCAGTTGTTCATGAACGCGTAGGTGGTGAGCCATCCGAAGCCGATCAGGAGGAAAAGCCCGCCGGTCTTCAGAAGCCAATCTTCTTTCAGCCACGCCATCAGTTGCTCTGAAGCGCTCGGACCAAGTTCCGGCTGTGTGCGCGTTTCGGGTGCCGCTTGTGTTTCCTTATAGCGGGTTTCCGGCGCGGAAGCGCGGGCGGGAACGGTCGTTCCCTGTTGCATCGCCTCTTCGAGACGGCGCACGCGCGACCGAAGACCGAATACCATAAACGGCGTGATCACCCAGAGAACGAGGAGCACGATTCCGAAGAGCCAAAGGAGTTGCCACATAATGCAGAAGGGTAGAAGGGTTGGAGAAATTGCACAAGGAGATGCAGATCAACCGATCACTCCGTTTCCATCGACTTCACGATTGCGTCGGAGTCCTGGTAAAACTGTTTCAGTGTCTTCTCACTGGGATAGACGGCGATGAGGCGCTGGATGGGGTTATTCAGGTCGCCACCCAGATCTCGCTTCACAAGATCGGTAATAGAAAATCCGTCAGAAGGTTCGTATTTTCCCTTATAGAAAGCCGGAAATACATCGTAATTCGCATACACGGTCACGCGGTATTTTCCAGTGTAGAGAACGTAATGCCGGGAAAGATTCCCGCCCGGAGGCGAGTACACATCTTGCCCAGTCACAGGACCGTTCGATTTCTCCCTAGCATCAGGTTTGAGTCCTACCGATATATTTTCGAGGACGGAGAACACACCAAAGCCCTCATCGATCGTGGGACTTGTGATCTCGTACCCAACTTCACCCTCTTCAAGGTAAAAACTCTTTGGGGCAATGACGGTTAAGCGAGCCGGATGCCAGAATGTGAATCCCGTTGACGCATCGTAGTAAGTCTTTCGGGTAAAGGGTGCCGCAGAAGCTCGTGGAGTTGAGACGGAAATTGCGGCAGAAGAGCTGGAGGCGGGAAGAGTGGAAGAAGATGACACAGAAGAAATACTGGATTCGTTGTCACCGTTCATTGCTGGTTTGTCGGGTTCAGGAGTGCAGGAAATGAGGATGAGACCGCTGAGAATAGTGCACGACACTACGAAGTTTTTGGACATGTGAGGGGAGGTAAAGAGTGCGAGGAGAAATACAAAGAGATTAGGAATTTTTTGCAGTACGACGATCACTGATCAAGCCTGCCATGCCGCCTGCGAGCGAACAAAGCAGCATGAGAGGTATACCAATAATTATTATCCCCAACACTGCAAAACCGTCCCCACCTCCTGAACGAGAGGCAGATGGTAACAAAGCCACATTGATGAAAGCAGGAACAGCCAACCCCAGCATCAATCCCCGAAACCATCGTGGATGTCGATGATCAATTGAAAGTACAAGAGCGGAAACGGGAATAATAAAAAGTGATAACTGATTAATAATTTCTCTGTGAGTGAACGCTCCGATAAGAAAGAGACCTGTCACGTCAACGAACACAGCGGCAGAAAAAGCACGAAACCACATTTTGTCCCACAGAAAATAACCAACGACGACACCTAGAACTGCTCCTATGGTTCCACTAGTGAGCGAGAGCATGAGTGCTTCCACCCAATCAGCATTGGTGCCAACTATGTAAGCCAGTTGACAGCCAAAAACACCAAAAAAATATAGAAATCCTGCGCGCACCCAGTCGGGTCGAGTTTGCCAGTAACGCGGGAGTCCCGATATCATAAGAAGTTATGAGGATCAATTACCATGAGGTCTGCTTGCCCTCCTCAGGGGTACAATGATCATAGTAGCAACGAATCGAGGAAAAGTTTCATCGAGTGATAGTGAATGAATGAACTACCGTCAGAAAATCACGGACCTCCTGCTCGGTGGTATGCGGAGAATTGGAGTAAGGGCCTACGAGACCGAGATGGGTAAAAAACGGATGTATAACCGGTACACGGGCTGCAAAGTACGTTGCTTCTGTTGCGTAACCGTATGGGAAGCCGTACCAGAGATGTCGCTGTTGCCCTTCTCCAGTGCCCACGATTTGATCAGACGGCACATTTGGCTCTTGAAATGAGAGTGATTCTGCTGCGCCCCGCCCTCGGTCCATACTGCAATCTCGGGTCATTGCCGCGATGCCTGCTCGCTGGTTTGCTTCGGAAAAGTTGGCAAAGACGCCCCAGAGCACTGCTTCGGTGGGGTGTTCCTTCATGTGTTCATCGTAACAGGCGTACTGATAGAGTGTAAAAGATCCCCAAGACTGAGGGTAACGAAATTGAATATGCAAATCATCATTGCGATACAAGACGGTGTCAGCGGACGCATTCGCATCGAGGAAAAAATGTTTCGCCAATTCCTGCCAGCGACGAAGAATCGCATCACGCTCGATAGCAGAAAGTGCAGCGATGGCTTTATGATGATCGACGGATGGGAGCTGGCGCATTCTATTCACACGATCCGTCATCTTCGTACTTACCTCCTTCCAAGAAATGTTCACAATATTACTGGTTTTCGAAGCCGCCTGTCCCGATAGTTCCTCATACGTTTTTGATGGTTTATTGGTCATCCCCGCCTTCAACCTCCAGATCATCTCCGCCATCTCGCCGCGTGTGAGGCGGTGATCGAAAGATCCTACGGTCGCGGGAATGACGTTTTGTTGGGCCAATTGCCGAACGTATGGCCTATACCAAATATCATCCGCTGGCACATCTCCAACAAATACACGCACCAGAACTTTAGCTCCTTCCGCAAAAGAAATAGACACTCCTGGACGGAACATGCCGTAGGGATACCCACCGATGATGTTCTTGGATCGAGCGACGCAGACGTACTTTGCAAACCAGTCCGTCGGGCGCACGTCAGGGAAACGGCTCTGTGGAGATTCATTCTGCAGGCACTTA
>JBBTVH010000072.1:3897-14627 GCA_038063355.1 Patescibacteria group bacterium
GTAGCTGCGTCATTGAATTGCGTGCCCGTGACGAACTTCACAAACTCCGCACGATTGATCGTCTGGTTTGGTCTGTAGGTTCCGTCGGGATAACCGCTCACGATTCCTTCCGCTTTCACATACGCAATCGCCTCGGCATTGGGGTGCGTAGACGAGACATCGGAGAATGCAGCCAATGCCTGAAGCGGGAGCAAGAGTGGGGCAAGGAGGAGTGCGGTGCGGGAAAGAGTGCGGAGGGACATGGGAGAAAGGGGAGCTGTTACAAAGATAGGACGTTTGAGGCGGTGATGCATGACAGAGCCAGTGCTGCGATTTCAGAATATTCTCCGCTTTGCTTTATGCTCTATGCACTCGGTCACAGGGAAGCTGATGCAAAGGGTATCTTGGCGAGGATTGTTGCAACGCCCGTGATCCACTCCGCCGCTCCATACCCCGCAAATCCTACGAGCTGCCCGAGCGGGAACCACACGACACTTGCGATTGTTCCCAGAAATCCAAACAGCATCGCGATGGGAACGAACGGCGCTGCCAGGATATTGCTGAGCGGCGCGATCAGCGAAACACGGCCGAACGTGAGGATGCTTACCGGAAGCGTCGTGATCTGTGCGGCAAGCGTCATCGCGAGGCTGTCTCTGAGGCCAAGCGTTTCCGGAATTTTGGAGAATGCTTCCTGCAATCGTGGCCCGATCTCGGTCACTCCGATCACGGCTGCAAATGATAATTGAAATCCCGCATCCCACCAGAGCTGTTCGGGTTTCCAGAGCGTCATGAAGAAGGCCGTCCATAGAATCGCGAGCCGCGTATCGCGGATGCGACCGAGTTCGAGAGCGGTCAGTCCTAGGATTCCCATCACCGCAGCGCGGACAACCGATGCCGAAGCACCCACAAAGAGCGTGAAGAGCGCGATGGCGACCACTTGCGGAAAAAATCGCCACTTGAGCGGCAGCCAGAAGAGGAGTCCGCCGAGAATGCCGATGATGATCGTCACGTTCGTCCCGGAGATCGCGACAAGATGTGTGAGGCCGGTTGTCGCAAAATCATCGAGCACGCGTTTGTTGAATCCCCGCCGTTCCCCAGTAAGAAGTCCGGTGATGAGTGCTGCTTCGGGCTCGTGAAAGAGGCGGGTGAGGCGGGATTCGAACCAGAGTTTGGACGACTGCAGCATCCTGCGCAGGCGGAGGGGTAGGGGCATTGCGTGCAATGCCCCCACGGATGCTGTTTCCATCTTCGCGCGTTTCAGGATTGTCGAAATTCCCTGCAGCCGAAGATACTGGCCGTAATCGAAATCTTCGGAGTTTTTGGGAAGTTCCAGCATTCCTTCCGCGCGGATGCGATCTCCAATGCGGTACTCTGGCCAGCCGCCGTAGTCTTCTATGAGCACGGAACCGATCACAGGGATCAGTGTTCCCGAGTTATCCATCGCTTCGACGCGGACGGGATAGAGTGCGGCGGGAGGTTTGCCGGCAGGACCTCCTGTGACGGTGCCGAGGAGGGTGATTTTCTGTGCGGTGTATTGAGGAAGGGTTTGCTGTTGGAATTTTTGATTGGCACGAGCAACAGTCCAGAACGAAAGGGCGATTGCCATGATGCCGACAGCGATAGTTGTTGATATCAGCTTCCTACTTTCTTTTGTCTGCCCGACAAAAGAAAGTAGCAAAGAAAAGCGCACCGCGCGCCAAAGCCCCTCCGCCCGGCCCTGTGTCTCGCCGGAAACGCCTCCAAGGCTTCGGCGTTCCCGTCTCGACTCCGCTGCGGCGGAAACAGGGCCTTCCCCGACACCCCCCGTGGCGCGCGGAACCGACCCGGCAAGCAACAGGATTGTAAGTGTGATCCATATCCATAGGGGGTATGTCGGCAATTGCCACCACTGCAGGAGGAGCGTCGCGAAAAGAAATGTGCCGATGAAGAGGGAGGCGATACGAGAAGGACGCACAACGAATTGAGAATTGAGGAATTGAGAATTGAGAATTAATTCCTCCATTCTCAATTCTCCATTCTCAATTTTTCCTCTGTGCGTGTGCAAGCGCTATCCACTCCTCAACACTTAATGTTTGCGGTCGCCGTTTTTCGTCTATCCCTAGCGAAGAAAGACGTTCCATGAGCTCGGGGAACGGGCCGAAGGTATTCCGGAGCATCTTCCGCTTTTGCCCGAAGCCGATCTTTACCATTCGGAAGACTTCTTCGATCGTTTCAAGGTCTGCGAGCGGTGCATCGAAGCAGTCGATCTGGAGCACTGCGGAGTCCACGGCCGGCGGGGGAAGGAAGCAGCCCGGCGGAACGTTTCGGATGATGCGGGGTTTCCCGAAGAGGCCGACGAGGATGGTGAGGAGTCCGCGGTCTTCGTCATCACAAATCTTCTCCGCGACTTCGCGTTGTATCAAAAGCGTCAAAGAATCCGGATGCACGGAGGACTCCAGAAACACATGCCGCAGAAGAGGGGAGGTGATGTGGTAGGGAATGTTTGCGACGATGCGATAGGGATGCTTTGGTAAGGGGACATGGAGTGCGTTGCCGTTGATGATTGTTAAATTTTTGAATGGCTGAATGGCTGAATGGTTAGATGCCGGACTCAGGCTGGAGGTCACAAATGATCGCAAGAGAGGGATCATTCTCTCGTCCAACTCGATGGCTGTCACTTTGGCAGCGCGTTTGAGAAGCTCTGCCGTGAGTACGCCGATGCCGGGACCGATTTCGACCACATGATCCGTAGGCTCTATCCCCGCAGCTTCAACGATGCTGCGGAGAACCTCCTCGTCGATCAGAAAATGCTGCCCAAGATCGGTATTGAGTCGTATTCCGTTGCGCCGGAGGAATTCGCGGACTTCTGGCATGACAGCAGTATGCTTGATGCGGCTCCGCGATACATACGTGTTATCTGAGGATGTTTTCTTTATATCGGCGGAGCGGTATCGCTACGCCGACATCACGGTCTTTTGCCTAATGGCGGCCATCGGCTTTTACGCGAAGCCGTATTGACTTTACTCTGTTCGTGATTAAAATCACGGTGTTCATGGTTTCTACAACACTCAGCTACGGCGCCTTCCCGTACGAGCCCAAGGCTCTCAGGACCTTCGGCTGGTTTACGTACTTTCGTGCGGAAGGTGTTGTGCGTGACTGAGAACGGAAAATAAGTCACCAAGCGCCTTCCCAGCCGGAAGGTGTTTTTTTATTCTTCTTTTTTCCCTCTTCAATCATGGAAACCACAACTCTTACTGTCGAAGCTCAACAGGAAGCTCCTCCGCCGGCTGTCTCCCCTGAGATATTGCCAGAAGATGTCGTATCTGAAGTCCGTGCTGAGTCCGATCAGATCTTGAACGGAGGTATTTCCCGTTCCTCTTCAGACACTCCGCGTCGCCGCAATGTAGGAGGTGCCTGGACTGTCTGGCGTTAATTTTTTTCTTCTATTTCTTTATCACTTTTTATCATGGCAACTCCCGAAGCAGTCACAGTTGTTTCTGAAGATTCTCCCACTTCCGCAGATTCTGTCGTTCAAGGAACCCAGGATGTACAAGCCGCCGTTGCTGATGCCTGCTCCATAATTTTCCCCACGGGGACATCTATGAATGGTATCTATATCAATAAGCGGCGATTTCATACCACTCAGGAAGTCCAAGTTCATGTACGCGATTCGATCGAAGGCGAGAAGGGGGTCTTCTTGGCGGCATTGCAGAGAGTTGCGGCTAACCTTCGCATAATGTGAGGATATTGCGACGGTTTCTGCCTCTTGCATTCCCCCACTTTCCTGATACATTAACCTTAATGTTTCTTCAGGCAACACTGCCGGTGCCCTTTACCACGCCGACGATACCGTCGCTCTCGAGCGACGTGCCGTGCGCGGGAAGGTGCCTGGCTGCCTGAAGATCCAATGATCGAGGCAGAGACGCCTTCACGAGTAGAGGAGGGGTTTTTACTTGTGTTTCTTTCTAACTATGAATCTCCGTTCCACCCCCGAATCCGCCGTTATCAAGATCGGCACGGATTCTATTACTCCCAAAGTCATTGCGGCCTTAGCCGCACAGGTTGCTCAAACTAGGAAGCATGTCGATCGTCTTGCTATCGTTTCTTCGGGTGCTGTCCAGTTCGGACGCATGGATCAGGGGGTCAAGAAACGCCCTGATGAAACGGTCTCTGATCAGAAGTTTTTTGCGGCCATCGGACAGCCTTTGCTCATGGCTGCGTACACACGCGAATTCAAAAAGCAGGGAATTTCCGTCGCTCAGGCACTGGTCACCTGGGATGACTTCGACAGTAGGAGCATACGTGCTCAACTGGAAGGAGTGCTCAACCGATGTTTCGATTCCAAGAAGCCTACGATCGCGATTCTTAATGAAAATGATGTTACCGCCGATGATGAACTCGTGCGGTACACCGATAACGATCACCTTACCGTAGACGTTGCTGAGCTGATCGATGCGGATGCCGCACTTTTCTTGTCCAGGCTCAACGGTGTGAGGCGAAACATTCGAGATCCCCGAAGCCGCATCAAAACGGTGGATTATGGCGATGATTCCTGGCTGCAATGGATCAAAGAAAGCAAATCGAAGAACGGCAAAGGCGGAATGAAAACCAAGGGGAAATACGTCAGGGAACTTACGGAACAGGGCAGGGACGCCATTATCGCTTCTGCGCGTATCCGCAATGTCGTGCCTCGTGTGCTCATTGATGGCGACGACATAGGAACCCATTTTTTACCTAAACAATTAGGAAAACAGCCGTAAGAATCCTTCTATCCCTTCGTCTTCTTCTTCGCAGTCTTTGCGCTATTCTCTCTTTACCTATGAACCCCACCACCTTCCGCCGACTTCTTTCCGTCACGACCGTGACGGCGAGCTTACTGAGCGCCGTCCCCGCCCACGCGTGGACGCTCAGAAGCATCGAACAGATGAGGGAAAACCCCCCGACACTCGTGCGAACCGGCACCACGGTGACTTCCAACGCGCCGCATCCTTCGCGCCGCGCTCTTCGGGCCGCGGTGGCTAGGCGCGCGCGCAGATCGTCTTCCCTCTCACGTTCCTCGTCCTTTTCGTCCCGCAGTTCTTCCGTGTCTTCGGTTTCCGGTGCACTGGATCCGGATACGGACGCATCGCTCCGCGGGCGCTTTGCGCTTCTCGGAACCATGTCTCCGATACTCGGTTCCGTGAAGGTCTTCAATAACGCGGAGCCGCTCATGGTCACTTCCATCACCGTCACGCTCGATACAGCCGTCACCTCCGTCGATCAGCTTCTCGTCTACGATGAACATGCGCGTCTCCTCGGTTCGGCCCAGCTCGACTCCACGGTCGGCAACGGAAGAACGTATACCCTCAACCTCAAGACTCGTAATCTCGTCATTCCGCAGCGTGAGGAGTACTCCTTCTACGTCCGCGCGGTCCTCAAGAACCGCACAGCGGGAGGTGTGAGCGCCGAGCTTCTGGTGGTGGATTCCATCGCCGTGGCCGGCAACGGCTTCTGGAGCAACAGGAGTTACAACCAGTCGCTTACCGATGACTTCAACACGCATCAGATCGCGCGCTCGGTCATCACATCGGTGACGAACGTCGGCGCGATGAATGAGCCGCTCCTTTCCGGTACCGATCGCGAGATCGGCAAGTTCCGCTTCGCGGGCGTGCGAGGGGACGGCAGCGCGGATCTGCGCCTCACAGAGCTCCATTTCACCATTTCACAGACGGGAAACGTCAGCCTCAGCAACGCCGAGATCATCGCGGACGGCAGCAGCGAGAGAAGCAGTTGTACTATCTCCTCGTCTACCATTACGTGCCCGCTTTCAGCGTCCTTCGGATCGCTTGCGAGCAGCCCGCGCACGCTTACCTTGTTCGCCGACGTCGCCATTGCCAATACCGGCAACCGCGCATCGCTCCAAGTCAGCCTCAATGAACCGGGCACGACGACTTTGGGCGGATCCATCGAATGGAACGACGGTACAACTACCTTCGATTGGGTGGGGGCTGATGCACCGGTGGTACGGGGAACGTATTATTCGTATTAATATTTACATTCCAGCGCACGTTCCTACGTGTGCTGGTTTTTTCATGGCGTAGAGACGTGCCGCGGCACGTCTCTACAACCGACGTAACGGCGCAATGCTCAACGCCAGCGTCTTCTCCTTTCCCGAATCAAACCGTACGGTGGCGATGTCGCCGCGAAGACCGATGACGGTTCCTTCGCCGAAGACGGAATGCGAGACGCGCGCGCCGATTTCGAGCGCTTCCTGGTTTTCATCTTCGGCCGCGAAGGAAAGATCCTGATTGAATTCCACGTTTACCTCGTTCTGGCGGAAGGGTTCCAGGCGGGTGCGCCGCGGTTCATTCTCCGTCATCTGCCGCGAAGACCAGGCAAAGGCACTCAGGATGTCGTCGCTGCGGCGTTCGGTCACGCTTTCGGGGAGATCATCCAGGAAACGGCTCCCGGCGTTCGACCGCGTTTCACCCCAGAGCATGCGGCTTCGTGTGAGCAGCAGCCGCAGATGTGTTTTCGCACGCGTCATTCCCACGTACATAATGCGGCGTTCCTCTTCGAGCTGCTCCGGATCAAAGCTTGAGGAACTGTGCGGGAAAATACCTTCCTCGCAGCCGGCGATCGTCACCGCTTCGAACTCGAGGCCTTTACAAAGGTGGAGGGTCATCAGAGTCAGCGCGTCGTCTTTCGTGTCATTGAGCTTATCTACCTCTGAAACCAAGCTCGCTTCCTCGAGGAAACTCAGCAAGGATGTCTGCGGGTCGAGCTGATCATATTTCCGCATCACAGAGAGCAATTCTTCGATGTTGCTCCAGCGGTCTTCGCCTTCATCCGTGTCGTCGCGTAGCCATTTTTCCATACCGATGGCATCGAGCAGCCAGCGCGTGAGATCCGTCACCGGCACGCGCTCGGCTTTCAGCTTCGCTTCCACAATCAGATCGGAGAATTTCTTGAGCCGCATCGCCGTTGCCTCGGGCAGAGCCGGAATTTCTTCCGCGCGCCGCAGCGCTTCCCAGAGCACGATCGATTGGTCGCGGCAGAATGCCTGCAGATGCTCAAGAGTCGTCCCGCCGATCTTGCGGCTGGGGACATTGATGACCCTGAGCAGCGAGAGCGCGTCGCCGGGATTTAGAATCACATGGAGATAGGCAAGGACATCTTTGATTTCGCGCCTCAGATAGAACTTTGTTCCCCCGATGATCCGATAGGGGATGCCCGCACGCATGCAGGCTTCTTCAAACAGGCGTGACTGTGCGTTGGTGCGATAGAGGATCACCTGCTCATTCAGCCGCATGCCTTCCGCGCGGTGCTTGATCGCCGTCCGCACGGCATCCTCGGCTTCGGCGCGCTCGTCATGGACTTCATTCACCACCACTTTCGGGCCTTCGGTGCGGTCCGTCCACATCTTCTTTGCTGGCCTGTTGGGGTTTGCCGCAATCACGGCGTCCGCCGCAGTCAGAATCATCTGGGTGGAGCGGTAGTTGCGGTCCAGCGTGTGCTGCACCGCAGCGGGATAATCTTTTTTAAACTCCAGAATGTTGCGGATGTCCGCTCCGCGGAAAGAATAGATCGACTGGTCCGGGTCGCCGATGACGCAGAGATTGCCGTGCCCCTTCGCAAGCATCGTCACAAAGAGATACTGCGCGTGGTTCGTGTCCTGGTACTCGTCGATCAGCAGATAGCGCCATGTGCGCTGGTAGCGCTCGAGGACTTTAGGGGTTTCGTGAAAGAGCCGAACCGTCTCGAGCATAAGGTCGTCGAAGTCGAGGGCATTATTGGTTCGCAATGCCTTTTCGTAGTGCGCGTAGGCATTGATCACGAGTTGCATCTTGGCGCTCGTCGCCTGTAATTTTGCTTCTGCAGGATTCACGGCTTCCGATTTAAAACGCCCGATATAGCTCAGTGCCGCGCGGGGCTTCAATTCCGATTCCTCCACCTTCATTTCCTTCAGAATTTCCTTCACCAGCTTTTCCTGATCGTCGCCGTCGTAGATCACGAAGCTGCGGTCGCGCCCGAGATGTTCGATATCGCGTCGCAGAATGCGCGCACACACGCTATGGAAGGTACCCATCGTCGGTAATTTCGCACCCCCACTCATTCCGAATTCCGCATTCCGCATTCCGAATTCCTCCGGCGCTGTTATCTGAAGCAGATTTCTGACTCTTTCTTTCATTTCATTCGCCGCTTTATTGGTGAAGGTCACCGCAAGAATCTGCCACGGCTCGACGCCTTTGCTGATCAGAAATGCAATACGATGCGTGAGTGCTCTTGTTTTGCCTGAGCCCGCTCCGGCCAGAATAAACGAAGGTCCTTCTGTCTGAAGAACCGCTTCGCGCTGGGCTTCGTTCAATGGCGAAAGAATGGGGTCGGTCTGCACCCTTCTATCCTACCGGTCTTCCGTCAGGCATTCGATGAGTTTGCGGCGATTATGAATACCATGGTCCCAGTGCACCATGCTTGGTGCGCGTCCCTGATTATCGCTTGCGAATCAAAAAATCCCTCTCCCAGTGGGAGAGGGTTAGGGAGAGGGGGTTGCCTTTGGGGGAGCCATACGAGAATGTCATTGACTGCTTCTTTCTTGGTTTGCCATTTCTTTGGCGCAAAGAAATGGCAGAAAGAAACATCGGTCGCAGATGGAAAAGTCGCCTGCGCATCTACGACTCGCATGGCGGAAAACCCGAGGCCCACCCAAAATTACCTCCCACGGGTTTTCATTCGCCCCGCTCGCGTGATGCGCGACGGCGCTTTTCCAATGCGACCGAACTCTGTTTTTCTAAAAGGTAGAAGGGTTGGGTGAGGGGATTCAAGAAACCTCCGTCAACTTCTTGCGGGTTACTTTTTCAAAGATCTCCTCGGTGCCCTCTATCGGAAGGCTCTGCTCGGTCCTCAGTTCCTCGATCTTCGTCAATTTCCGGTCGAGCATATTCACGCGGGTGCCCGTGAGTTCTTCGTAGCCTTTGTGCACTTGGTCGAAGCGCGATTGCACCGTGATCATCTGATCCTTGAACTTTTCCCATTGCTGCTTGAAGCCGCTGAATAAGGTCAGCATTTCTTTGGACTTGATCTCTACGCTGAAACTGTCGATGGACTGCCGGATGACGGCGAGGATGGCGTAGAGCGTCATGGGGGAGCAGAGGATGGTCTTTCCCCGCATCGCGTGGTCCAGGATTTCCGGATCGATCTCGTTGATGAAGGTGTAGATCTGCTCGTTGGGAACAAAGAGGAGTACGTAGTCCATCGTTTGGTCCTCCGGATTGATGTAGTCCCGGGTCTGCACTTCCTTGATGCGGCGTTTCACGTCGGCGAGGAACTCTTTCTTGGCTTTCTCGCGCTCGGCCTCCGTTGTTGCTTCCACGAAGACCTGATAATTATTGAATGGAAACTTCACATCCATGTTGAGTTTGAGGTTTTTGGGGAGCATGAAGGTGAAATCCGGGCGCGATCCGGCGGCGAGCTTTGTCTGCTTCACGTAGTTGATGCCTTCGATGAGGCCCGAAAGCCGAAGCACGTCCTCCGCCATGCGTTCGCCCCACTGTCCGCGGTTGCTGTTACTGCTCAGTGCGTTTTTCAGGCTGCCCGTGGTATCCGTCAGCTCGCGGATCACCTTCGCGGCGCTCTCCAGCCGGGCATCCACTTTCGTATTTTTGTCGCCCAAATCCTGGATCAGACGTTCTACTTTATTGAGATCGTCTTTCATGTGCCTGAGCGTCCCGTCGATCATCTCCTTCTTTCCGGAGAGTTTGGTCTCGGCAAGCTGCAGGATCTTCTCCGTCTGCTTGCTCACGACCTGCGAAGAAAGGCTCTCGGCCATGGCTTCGACATCTTTCATATTATCTTTCAGGAGAAACTTGCTTGCCGCGATTCCGGTGATAAGTCCGATCACGAGGCCGATGAGGAGCGAGGTGGGTTCCATGGAGGGCAGAGTAGCATAGGTGTACGTTTGTACACCAGTCAGAGGGCAGGAAAGGCAGAAACGGCAGGAATGTTTTGCCCTTTCTGCCTTTCCTGCCTTCGTCCCGCCCTTGCTGCTCTTCAAATTTATTCTCTAGATGTCTTGCCGTTTTTGTCTGTCTGAGTACAATAGGCCCGTAGCTCTCCTGGGTGCGGACATCGCCTCGGGTGGAGCTGCGTGGAACTTTCCGCATGTTTTTTACCTAATCCCCGCTGCCCCATGACTCTCAAGCGCACAGACAAGAAACGTCTCATTACCAAGCACCGTACGCATGCGAAAGACACGGGATCTCCTCCAGTGCAGGTTGCGATTCTCAGTAAGGAGATCGGCAAGCTCACGGAGCACCTCCAAGAACACAAGAAAGATCACTCCGCCCGTCGCGGACTCCTTGGCAAAGTGGCAAAGCGCCGGACGCTTCTGAATTACCTCCGGATGAACAAGCCGGATGAGTATCAGGAGACGCTGGAGAAGAATAAGTTGAAGAAGTGAGTTCGCGTACCGTCGTAGTGGTATATTGGTACGCGATGCGCACGTCCGATCCCCATCAGCAGGAGCTCTACCGCCTCTTTGCGGTTGTCGACACTCCCAAGGAAGCCGAGATGCTTCTGCAGGACCTTCTGACGCCCCAGGAATTGGCGAGCCTTTCGGAGCGGTGGCAGCTCATCCAGAAACTTCATGCGGGGGAGCCGCAGCGCGACATTGCGCAGGATCTCGGAGTGAGCATCAGTAAAATTACCCGCGGATCGAGAATGCTGCAGTACGGGAGCGGGGGATTCGCGTATTTTCTGAAGAAGCTCGGTGGGTCTAAGAGAAAAATGCGGCT
>JBBTVH010000073.1:0-5048 GCA_038063355.1 Patescibacteria group bacterium
TATCCCCGTGCATATGGTGGAAACCATTAACAAGCTCACGCACACGCAGCGCCGTCTCGTTCAGGAACTCGGCCGCGAGCCCACCGTGGAAGAGCTCTCCGTGGAAATGGCCATGGATATCAAGAAAGTCCGCCACATCCAGAAGATCAGCCAGGATATCATCTCCCTTGAGTCTCCCGTGGGATCCGAAGAGGACAGCAAGTTGGGAGACTTCATCGAGGATGAGGAAGCGGTAAATCCCTTCGAAGCAACCAACCGGCAGCTGCGAAAAGAAAACGTCCACGCGATGCTCGAATTCCTCACGCCCCGCGAGAGAAAGATTATCGAGATGCGCTTCGGACTCAGAGACGGCATCGGCCACACGCTCGAGGAAGTCGGCAAGGAATTCGGCGTCACGCGCGAACGCATCCGTCAAATTGAGGCAAAAGTCCTCCAGAAAATGCGCGACCATCCCCGCAGTCTTTCCATTCGCGAACAGGGCGGAGCAGGCAAGCGCGTGGGATTCAGCCCGGCGGATTCTTTCCTTAAAGGCACGCTCTGCCCGCAGTGCAGGAAAGGGACATTGGTGGATCTGATTCGCGAAGCGAAGCCGTATCGCAAGTGCGATCGGTGTGCGTACGAGCTGGCAAAATTCTAGAGATAGGGATTTATCTACCCCAGCAGCACCCCTACTGGGGTGCGGTTCTCTATAAAAAACGGCCCCCCGCTCATCGGAAGGCCGTTTTCATCGAATGCATTCTTACATGCCTCCTTCCGACTTCTTGCAGCATTTGCAGAGGTTCAGAAGCTTTACTACGGCCGCGACTCCGACGAGGAGATAGACGATGGATTCCACGGCCGGCCATGTGCCGAGAACCAGATGGACGACATTGAGGTCGCGTCCGAGGAAACCGCCAAGCCCGACCAGTCCCCAGTTGAGGGCACCGATCATGACGAGAACGTATCCGACTTTACATACCGTACAGCCTGCACCGATTCCGCAGGCACCATTGGTGGAGCAGCAGCCCATAAAAGAAGAGAGAAGAATGGAAGTAAAAACCGTTAGGATTTTAACAAGTTTTGACAAGCACAAGCCCGAATCATGTTGTGAAGAACAAATTTTGTGTTCGTATGCAAAGCGCGCGTAGGGGCATTGCGCGCAATGCCCCTACAACGCGATCTGAGCGGAGAGACGTTGTTCTCGTGTTACCATTCCACCATGTCCTTCTCTGATGCCTACGACCGCCTCAATCCCGACCAGAAGCGCACGGTGGACAGCATCGAAGGACCGGTGATGTGCATTGCTGGCCCCGGCACGGGAAAGACGCAGGTTCTTGCGGTGCGCGTCGCCAACATCCTCAAAAAAACGCATGCGCGGCCGAGCAATATTCTCTGTCTCACGTTCTCCACCTCGGGTGTCACCGCCATGCGCGAGCGCCTGCGGGAACTCATTGGTTCGGATGCCTACGGCGTCACCGTCGATACGGTGCACGGATTTTGTGATGGCATCATCAAGCGCAATGCGATTGCATTTACCCAATGGGATGCAGCCAAACATCTTTCGGATCTCAAAAAATATCAGGCGATGCAGGAGATCATCGATCAAGTCAGTGATTCCTCCGCGCTCATAAATCCCAAGAATCCATACGACCGCATCCCGGCAATTTTGAGCCGTATAAGCGAGTGCAAGCGGGAGGGGAAAACTCTTGAAGATCTGAAGCGTGTCGCCGATGTCTACGACGCGCAGATGGCGAAGAAGAGTAAGCCGACAACGAAGCAGCATGAGAAAAATCTCCTGCAGGCGCAGAAATTCCGCGCCTTCACCGATTTTTTCGCCCGCTATGAGGCCTATCTCACAGAGCATGGGATGTACGACTACGACGACATGATTCTGGTGGCTCTCAAAGCTCTGAATGAAGAGGACTGGCTGCTTTTTAATCTTCAGGAGCGCTACCAATACATTCTCGTCGACGAAGCCCAAGATCTCAACGGCGCACAGTGGAAGGTCATTGAACGCCTTACGACGTACGAGGGAAGCCCCAACGAACCCAACTTCTTCCTCGTGGGCGATGACGACCAGGCGATCTACCGTTTTCAGGGTGCGAATCTTGCCCAGCTCCTGCAGTTCAATACGCGCTTTCCCAAAGCTGAAATCGTCGTTCTCAAAACCAGCTACCGTTCGACGCAGACGATTCTCGATGCCGCCGGGCGGCTCATCGCGCATAACGAAGAGCGTCTGACTGGCAAAATCCCCGGTCTTCACAAAGACCTCAAAGCCCAGACGAAAGAAAAGGGAAGTGAACCCGTGCTTCTGCGCGTCGCATCGGATGCCGCCGAGCCGTGGCTCATTGCCGATCTCATCGAAGAGCGCCTGAAGAGCAAGATCCCGGCCGACGAGATTGCGGTGCTCACACAGACCAACGCCGAACTGCGGCCGATCTACGACGTGCTCCGTGCACGCGGCATTCCGGTGATCCTCCACGGCAAGGCCGATCTCCTAAGTCACTTCCTTGTTCTCCAGGTCATCATGATGCTCCGGGCTGCGGAGAGCAGCAACGATGCGCTTCTTCTCCACGCGATGGCGTGTGAGACGTTCGGGTGCAGTGTTGCCGATCTCTCCCGCGTTTCCCAGGCGGCGCGTGATCAAAAGAAATCTGCGCAGGACATTCTTCTGGAGCTCGAAACTTCTCCTCTCGCCGTAAGCGACCGCGACGCTCTCCTTGCCGCGCGTGACACGCTCCTCGATCTCCGGCTCCGGCAGGAATCGCGGACGCTGCTTCTCACGGTAGAAGTAGCTCTCCGGAAAAGCGGGATCACGAGTAATGCTTCGAAGCTCGATCCCATCGATCTTGCGGTCGTGGAGGCATTTTTCAATTACGTGAAAGCCCGCTCCCTCGAGACTCCGGATCTCTCGCTGCATCAATTTCTGGAAGAGCTTCAATTCTTTCGCGACGAGGACTTCAGCCAGGTACGTCTCACCTACCAGATCCCGCATCTTGTTACGGAAGGAGTCGCGCTTCTTACGGCCCATCAAAGCAAAGGTCTGGAGTTCCATACGGTCATTCTCTCGAGCTTCCGCGATGGCCACTGGGACGAGCGCAGGAACCCATCGGGCCTCAGCGTTCCTGAAGATCTTCTCTTCGGGTGGGAAGCGGAGCAGAAGAGATACGAAAAACACCAAGACGAGCGAAGAGTCGCTTACGTTGCTATGACTAGGGCTAAACGTGAATTAATCATGATCTGTCCGAAGGAGTTTTCCGTCGGGGAACGCATCCGCTCGGTCGCGCCTTCGGCATTCTTTGCACAGGCTGGACCGCTTCCGGAAGAGGAGCGGAATCTGAAGAATGCAGAGGAGTCATCCCTTCTCATTCTTACGCCGAAGATCGATACGGACGCCGAACTTACTGCGTATCTCCGTGAGCGTTTGGAGACCTTCGCACTTTCACCCACATCGCTTACCAGGTTTCTGATGGATCCGCAGGAATTTCTCCGGATTGATCTGCTCGCGCAGCCCGAAGAACTTTCTGAAAGCGATCTGCGCACGCTCGGCTACGGCTCCGCCACGCACTGGGCGCTGCGGCAGTGGGCATATGCAACCGAAAAGCGCCGTCCTTTCTCCGAAAAGGATTTCCTTGATGCGTTTTCCAGCTATCTTCAGGACCATACCATCCTCACGCAGCTGCAAAAGCGCGATCTCCTCGCGCAGGCGAAGGACGCTCTTCCCAAGTATTACAAGCAGCGCCTTCATGGCACGCTCCCCTTTCTCTATGCCATCGAGCGCGACTTCCGCGCCCGTATCGGGTCCAAAAAGAACGGGGATGACGCTATTCCCGTTAAAGGAAAGATCGACCGTATCGACAGGTTCAGTGCATCTTCCGCCGACGCAATCATCATCGACTACAAGACGGGCAGGCCGAAGTCTCTCAGCGAGATCCGCGGTGGCCTAGAAGAAGGAGAGGTATCGAAAACGAGCGAAGGAAGCATCTTCAGGCAGATGGCGTTCTATGCGCTGCTCATTGAAGAAGTAGAACCGCTCCTTGTCCCGCAGGCCTACTCCGTCGAGTTTATCGGCGAACGCGGCGAGGAGCCGGTGACGCGGCAATTTGCGGTTACCGAGAAAGAAAAAGACGACCTCCGGCAGCTGATTCGCGCCGTTTGGGGAAAGATCAGTGCGCTCGATTTTACGCCAATAGAGATTGCGCCAAGAATTTCTTAAACTTCCGCACTGCTTTCCCCCTATGACTTGTACTATTTTTTTGTTCGACTTTCATCGCGGAGTAGACGCTTGTGAAGCCATCCGGTTTGAAGCATCCGGAGATCGGAAGTCCGGGCAGATACTCGGCTTCCAGCGTCTTCGTGATGACGCCGTCGCAGATTCCCTCGAAGAGATGTTCTTTTCCGTTCTCATCGATGAATGCCAGGACGCAGACGAACCGCGCGCGTTTATTCTTTTCTTTCTCCATCCGCTTCAGAAAATAGTCGATCCATTCCTCATCACTCGCTTTGGGTCCAGCGCCCCAGCGGCGTGTGTGGATACCGAGCTCTTTCTCCAGTGCCTCGACGGCGATGCCGGAGTCGTCAGCGAGTGTCTGCAATCCCGATCGATCATGGTAAAAACGTGCCTTCTGCAGCGCGTTCTCGGTGAATGTTGCCCCTGTCTCTTCGGGGTCTTCGTGAATGCCGATGCTCCGTGGGTCGATGCACTCGATGGAAAGCCCTGAAAGCGCCTCGGAAATCTCGATGATCTTGCCGCGGTTTTTGGTTCCAATGAGAAGTTTCATATTACACAGCCGTTCCTGTCCGATCCATAAACACCTCTCTCGCTTTGGCACCCCGCACCGGACCGATGAGTCCTTTCTTTTCCATGATGTCGAGAAGCTTCGCGGCGCGCGCGTATCCCACGCTGAGCCGGCGCTGCAGCAGGGAAGCCGAAGCCTTTCCCGTCTCCTGCACCACGGCAACCGCGTCAAAGAACATGCTGTCACCGCCGTTGTCATCGGCTTCCAGGTCGATCTGCGCATAGGGGCGCGAGATGCCTTCCTCATCGCCGATGCCATTACCCGCTTCGT
>JBBTVH010000074.1:0-1673 GCA_038063355.1 Patescibacteria group bacterium
TCCGCGCCGGCCACCACTGCTGCATGCCGCTGCATACGAAGCTCGGCATCAACGCTTCCACGCGGCTCTCGGTGGGGATCTACAATATAAAAGAGGAGATTGATGTGTGCGTGCAGGCAATTAAGGACGCACAGAAAAAATTACAAACGTGAATTGTAGAGACGTGCCGCGGCACGTCTCTACGGTGACGCCACACAATCTGAACCTGATCCCAAACCCCACCATGGACGTATACGCCGAAAATATCCTAGACCACTACCGGCACCCGAGAAATAAAAATTCTGAATTCCGAATTCCGAATTCCGAATTTAGCTCCCACACGGAGGAAAACTTGAGTTGCGGCGATACCGTCACCATTCACCTCTCCATCAAGGATGATCGCATCGCAGAAATTTCCTGGGACGGCACCGGCTGCGCCATTTCACAGGCAGCAATGTCCCTGCTAAGTGAAGAACTGGCAGGAAAAACTGTCAGTGAAGTTGAAGCTCTCATCCCAAAGGACATCTATGACATTCTCGGTGTGCCGATCGGGCCGAGAAGGGTGAAGTGTGCGCTGCTGGGATTGCATACTCTGAAGAATGCTTTGCGGAAGAATGTGGGAAAGGAATTGCAAAGTTGGATAGGAACGGTGGGAACCACATGACTGTGCAATGGCATAAAAAAACGACTGCCGGAGTAGGTAATGCACTGGAGCGCCGTCATGCCCTGGCGTGATCCCGTCACAGCTGTCATTTCGTCATTCGACACTCAGGCATGCATGCGTTTCGTGACGGTGGTTTCCCTCTAGGGGGAGATTTTGTCGTATACTCTTTCTCCATGACTACCAAAATCGCCCTGTTCCACGGCCGGGAAGTACGTAAAACTCTCTATGAAAACGAGTGGTGGTTCGTTATCGAGGATGTCGTTGCCGTCCTGACCGACTCGGTAGACCCCAAAGGGTATATCCGTGATTTACGGCGTCGGGATGAGGAAATGTCGAAGGGGTGGGGGCAAATTGCCCATACCCTTTGGATTGAGACCGAGGGGGGACGACAGCAGATGAATTGTGCCAATACCGAAGGCATCTTCCGTATCATTCAATCTATTCCTTCCCCAAAGGCCGAACCCTTCAAGCGCTGGCTCGCCAAGGTCGGTTACGAACGAGTGCAGGAGATCGAAGACCCAGAACTGGCGACCAAGCGCACCCGCGCCTTGTACAAGGCTAAGGGCTATCCCGATGATTGGATCGAGAAACGCATGCGAGGCATCGCCGTTCGGGAGCAGCTTACGGAGGAGTGGAAAAGTCGGGGCGTGAAGGAAGGACAAGAGTACTCCATCCTCACAGCCGAAATTTCGAAGGCGACTTTCGGCATCACGCCTACCGAGTATAAGGCGAAAAAGAAATTGAAGCGCGAGAACCTCCGCGATCATATGAACGACTTGGAGCTCATCTTTACAATGCTCGGCGAAGCCGCAACAACGGAGATTGCCCAGAAGAAAGATGCACAGGGGTTCGACCAGAACCGAGGCGCTGCACGGAAGGGCGGGAAGATTGCGGGAGACGCGCGAAAGAAGTTGGAACTGGAAAGCGGGAAGCCCGTGATGTCTGAGGAGAACTACCTCGATCTTTCTGGGAAGGGGCAATCGCACGAGCTGCCGCAGTAGTTCGCCTCGCCATTTTCTAGAGTTCTCTA
>JBBTVH010000075.1:0-1382 GCA_038063355.1 Patescibacteria group bacterium
CTCGCCCTTATTTCTCCATCCCTTTGGGGCCTATTCCTAGGGCAAAAGTTCCATGAGCACGCTCTCCTCTCAAAAAGATTTACGAAGATGCGGGGCTCATCGCCTGATACAGCGACCTGCGGATGGTAGTAAGGGCCGCAACGCCTTCGATGTCCTCGTCTTTGGCAGTGGAAGCAAGCATCGATTCAATACAACGCCCGATGGGCCCCGGACCCATCGCAAAGAATAGCTCCGCAAGATCGGCATCATTCACCTTCTTCAAATCCATGCCCATGATGAGCGCAGAAAGACCATCCACAGTGCTCGCTTTCTTCGCCTTCTCGAGAAAATCCAGAAGCTTCGGATCCCGCAGCTTCAAGAGATGCAGCCGCATACACCTGCGGTCCGGACTGTCGCGGAAGTTCCCGTTTTCCGGCTCCACCGTCCATCCTTCCTGAATTTCAGGTTTCAGCGTCCGCCAGATGGCGCGTTCTGCATCCGTGAGATGGAGGATGTTCAGCATTGCGATCTGATTATACCAGAAACGCGCTATGTCTGATGGAGAAAGTTTTGTCCTATTTCCGCCCACTCCACGGGAGCACCCGCACCAACACCTGCGCCACCTCCGCTCTGTTGAGGGAGTCATCCGGACGGAAGCGGTGGAGGAGATTGCCGTCTGCATCGGTATCGCCCATCATCCAGCCCTGCGCGGCAGCGATGCGGATGGCTGCGGCGTGGTCGTGAGATGCGGAGACATCGGTGAAGAAGACTCCGTCGCTGGAAGACGATGGCTGCAGAATATCCACGAGAAGCTGCGCGAGTTTGCCGCGTGTGAGCGGTTGATCGATAGTTGAGGCATTCGGGAAAACCGAGAGGCCGAGTGTTTGTGCGTACGAGAGATACGCAGCGGACCAGTGTCCCTGAAGTGCAGAATCACTGGGCACGCCACCCTGCGGAATATCCGCTCCCGAGACACCGAGCGTCATCTTGAGCGCCTCTGCAAATGTGACCGGATCAGCGGGACCGAAACGGTTGAGTGCGTTGCCGTCTGCATCTGTATAACCCGAGATGATACTGAGCGAGGCGAGCTTCTCTACGGCGGCAGAGAACCACGCCGATGCGGGGACATCGGAGAAAGGCGAGCGGGTGCTTGCAGCATGAACCGCGGACTCGGTGCCGGCCGATGACGAGAGGGACGAGGCACTGCTTGCTGCTGGTGAACGATTGGCTACGGCCTGCTCGATCAAGCGCTGCACTCCACTGCGCGATCCTCCGCCCCCTCCACCAATCTCACACGGAACCCCTGCATCCGTCACCGTCACCTGCGCAGTCGCACTGTCCGTCCCATCCTGCGGATCCGAATACACGACATTGACGAAGAAACTGCACGCATCGGTATTTTC
>JBBTVH010000076.1:0-1709 GCA_038063355.1 Patescibacteria group bacterium
CTGAGCGCAGAAAATTCTTTCTGCGAGTAGCGAAGCGTGCGAACGAAATGCAGCGTGATCTTGTGAAAAAAGCCAAAGGTAAAAGAGGGCCACGGAAAGCGGGGCGGTGATTGAGGTGTTGGGGGAGCTTGGGGGTGACCTATGCTGCCGGATATGTGTCAGAACGTGCCTCAACAATTGCCTAAAGAATGGAAGACCGAGCGGTCGATTATTCAAGACAGCGTGGAAACAGACGTTCCTGAGCTTCAGAAGGTCTACGATGAACGTGCGTATATCGGAGAACTCACAGGCTACGACGATCCGAGAGAAAATCCCATGCTCGCAGAGTTCAGGCACGAAACGCTACCGCCTGATGGCAGAGCAGAGCTGCATCGCGTGCAAAGTATTTTCGAGAAACAAACAAAAGAGTTCGTGGGTTACCTGATTTGCTATCACGGTTTTCCTGATCATGAAACGCTGTGGATCGCGGTGCTTGCCATCCGACCCACCTTCCAACGGCAGAAACTTGGCAAAGAAGTGATCGACGCATTGAGTATCGAGACAAAGAAGCTCGGCACATTCCATCGGATGGGTATTTCCATTGGCACGGGAAATGAACCCGCGATGAAATTCTGGTCATCGTGCGGATTTACACAGATCGTGAAAACCATCGACCATGGAGAGCATAAGGAGGAGTGGAGGGTAAAGCCTTTGTGATTCATTCCCCAGCATGATTCTGCACCGCTTTCTCCGTTGCATGCTGTGATCGGATAAAACCAAGAAGGATGAATACGAGAACGGCAGCTATGAGGATGCCGCTGACATTCAACAGGAAGATTTGCAGCGACGTGCGCGCAAGGGTGAGGTTGCCCAGACCCGCGGCGATCCCGGTTGCGCAGAGTGGCGGGAGCAGTGAAACGGAAATGGTGATGCCAGCGATGGTGGGAGCGATATCTTCTTTCACCCACGCAAAGGCGGCAGCGATGCCGGAGCAGAACGCGATGAAGAAATAGAGCTGTGGGTCGATATTTGCGGGGATCCACAGAATCTGTGCTTGCGTTTCCGCAGTGATGCGTGTGGTGATGTAGGACAGGAGAATGGCGATAGCAATGGTGGCACCAAGCACCGTGAGGGAATGCATCATCCCACGCCAGCTACGCGCAACTATTGAAAGTGCAAAGGAGAGGATCGGAATGAGCACCGGTGCTATGACCATGCCGCCGATGACAACTGCGACATTGTCTATGAGTAGTCCCGGAGTGATGATGAGTACCGAGAGTACGAGTAGCAGATAGTATCCCTTGGTAAACGTTGTTGCGGAGATAAGTTTTTCGATTGCTTCACCTTGCTCGGCGCGACTGGCTTTGAGGAGCGACGTATGACTATGTGGGAAATGCAGCATCGCTGGAGAGTATAGCAAGAGAGTGGACGCAGGGCTCACCGTGAGCGAGTAGGTCGCGCACGAACTGCGAGTCGAATGGTGGGTCAGGTGGGATTTGAACCCACGGCCAAGAGCTTAAGAGGCTCCTGCTCTACCAGGCTGAGCTACTGACCCTCAGGAAAGACCGTTTCCGATCTTCGGTACGGGTATCTTCCATTTTCTTCGTACATTTTTCAATTCATTTTCCCGTTTCCATGCATCCTTCGCTCGGCTCAGGGCAAGCTGCTCACTTGGTATCCATGCATTGGCGCTGGATCGTCCTCCAGTCAAAAGGAAACTTAAAGGTCTC
>JBBTVH010000077.1:0-4998 GCA_038063355.1 Patescibacteria group bacterium
CCCGCAGCTCTTTGCTCTGTTTCACTTCGTTGGGCTTTCCTGTCAAGACAACTTGACCTACGTCCATGACAATAACGCGGTCGCAGATACTGCCGATGAAGGGGAGATCATGTTCGACAACGAGGACGGTCTTCCCTTGCTTCTTGAGCTGCAGGATGAGATCGGCCACCTGTTGCGTGAGCTTCGGGGAAACGCCGGCCGTGGGTTCATCGAGCAGAAATAATTCTTTGCCGGACATCAGCGTGCGTGCGATTTCGAGGAGACGCATTTGGCCTCCCGAAAGTGAGCCTGCTTTCGTATGAGCATACGACTGGAGCCCGACCATTTCGAGCGTCTCCTTGGCGATCTTGCGCAGATCACCACGATTCTTCCGCTCCTCTTTGGGAAGGGCTTCCAGCGCGACGAGAACATTTTCGATCAACGTCATTTCACGGAAGATGCCGAAGTTCTGGAAGACCCGGCCGATCCCCTGCCCTGCGCGCTTCGCAGGCGAGAGATGCGTGATGTCATCTCCGCGCAGATGAATGGTCCCATTGCTCGGTTTGAGAAATCCCGAGAGCACATTAAAGAGAGTGGTTTTGCCGGAGCCGTTGGGCCCGATGAGACCGATGATTTCTCCGTTTTCCACGGAAAAGGAGATGTCGGAGAGAATGCGGTGTTCTCCGATGGAAAGAGAAAGATGACTGGTGGAGAGAATGGGCATTGGAAATATTCTACCTCAAATCCCTATTTCCCCGTCACTGCCTTCATAAATCCGGCAAACAACGGATGTGGCCGGTGCGGTCTGCTTTTAAATTCCGGATGGAACTGCGAGCCCACCATGAACGGATGATCTTTCACTTCGACGATCTCCATCAGGCCTGTCTCAGGCCACTCACCCGAAAACACGAGTCCTTTCTCCTCCAGACGCTTGCGGAAGGACTGGTTGAATTCATAGCGATGACGATGCCGCTCGGAGATCGTTCCATCGGAGCTGAGCTGTCCTGCCTCCTTATACGATGCATACGCTTTCGTTCCCCTCTTGAGACGGCACTGGTAGGCACCGAGACGCAACGTTCCTCCCATGCTGCGTCCTTTGTGCTGGCCCGGAAGAAAGTGCACGACATAATGATCTTGCCCGAGCACTCCCTTTTCATCGAATTCCTGACTGGTGAGCGTATCGTTTTTGAGGACGCTCCGTGCGAATTCGATCGCGAGGATTTGTGAACCGAGACAGAGGCCGAGGTAGGGCACCTTATGCGTGCGTGCGTAGCGCGCAGCGGCGATCTTTCCTTCGATGCCGCGGCTGCCGAACCCACTCGAAACGATGATGCCCTCCGCGCTCTTGAGATCTTTCCAAACATCTTTGTCCTGCTTCTCCAGCTTCTCGCTATCTACCCAGACGATCTCCGCTTTGCGCCCGTGAAAGACTGCAGCGGATTTGATCGATTCGATCTGGCTCAGGTACGCATCATCGAGGTGTGTGTACTTTCCCACCAGAGCGATGCGCACGGGTTCCACAGCTTCTTCGTAGCGCTTGCGCCCCTTCTCCCACTCACGCATATCGGGCTTCAGCTTTCCCAGCCCGAGCTTTTTCCCGATGAAGTTCGCCACGTTGTAGTTTTGCAGGTTAAGCGGCACATCGTAGATCGATTTCACCGTTGGCGCGGGAATGACGGCTTCGCGGGCAACGTCGCAGAACTTGCTCACTTTATCGAGCAGCTCCACGTGGATTTTGTAATCCGCGCGCGTGAGGATCATGTCAGGCTGCAGGCCGATCCTCCGCAGTTCCCGCACGGAAAGCTGCGTAGGCTTGGTTTTAAGCTCCTTCGATGCGGCAAGATAGGGCAGGAGCGTGAGATGGACGTGGAAGATGCGCTCGGGACCCATCTCGGATTTCATCTGCCGGATGGCTTCGAGATACGGCTCCCCCTCAATGTCGCCGACCGTTCCGCCGACTTCCACCATCATGATATCAGCCTTGCTCTTCTTGGCGGCCCCCGTGATGGAATCCTTGATGGCATTGGTGATGTGGGGAACCACCTGAATGGTGCCGCCGAGGAAATCGCCACGACGTTCCTTTGCGAGCACGTCGGTATAAATCTTTCCCGTGGTGATGGTACTGAGCTTGCTCATCGGCTCGTCGATGAAGCGCTCGTAGTGGCCGAGATCCAGATCGGTCTCCGCTCCGTCATCAGTAACGAACACTTCCCCGTGCTGGAACGGGCTCATGGTTCCCGGATCCACGTTCAAGTACGGATCCAGCTTCTGCACAAACACCTTGAACCCGCAGGCTTTCATGATCGCGCCAATCGATGCCGTGGCGATTCCTTTGCCAAGACTCGAGCAAACTCCTCCGGTGACAATGATGAATTTGGCTCCTCCACCCCTTGGCCCTCGTAGCCTTGGCGAAGTGGGCTTGTGGGCAGTTCTCTTTGGGCCGGTGTTCTTGGGCTTAGGATTCATAGCAAACGCGAGCTTCCTCCGGTTGGGGGATGCCTTACCTTTTTCCTAGGCCCGCCGGATATGCTACCGATTTGTAACAAGAGCACAAGATCAACTGCAAAGGATCCCACAAACTTGCAAAAGCATTGACAGAGCTGTATAATTGTAACAGAAAAGGAATTCTGTTCTTTTTCGATTTGGCCCCGAGCACCGGTCATTATTATCTATTTTGGCTCATCGCTCGGGGCCATTTTTAGATAAAAAAAACGCGGCGTACGCTCGAATGACCAGATCTACGCCCTGCTGACCGCCCGCACCTTCACTTTCATCTTCTTCACCGTGCGCTTGGCCTGCTTCGCTCCTTTCTTCGCAGCGACTTTCGCCTGCTTGGTGCCGGCATCAACCATGGTGGAGAGCTCCTTTTTCGCTTCATCGAATTTCTTGCCCGCGAACTTCTTCGCCTTGCTCAGGTTCTTCTGCACCTCGTCGCTGTTCACGAACTCCTGCACTTCCTTGGCGATCTTCTTTCCGTCCTTGGAAAGATGATTTCCGAGGATCTTCGCCGCGGTCTCCGCATCTTTCGCGCTGGCGAGTTGCTCGCGCAGCTTCTGGTTGGAGAAGAGATAGCCGGCCATGGTGCCACCGAGGGCGCCGACGAGGAGGGTGAGTTTTTTCATGAGGTAATGAGGGAAGAATGTCTAACAGTATACGCAGACGTGCGGAGATGTCACTTGTTACGCATTTCAATACGCTTTCGCATACACCACCATGTATTTGGCGGGCTTTCCTGAGACGGCATCCTTCGCTCCCGCCTCCGGAGGCTCTTCTCCAAGCAAACGGATACTCGCCTTCGTTTCCTCCTGTACTTTCTGGGCGGTAGCAAGCTCGCCGTCCCACGGAGCCCAGACAAGGCCCCCTTCTCCTTCTATGTGCTTTTTCAGATCCGCATACGCGGAAACATGATGGGTGTGAAGATCCATGTGCTGCTGCGCCTGCGCGAGCATCGAAGATTGGATCTCTTCGAGTAACGCCTGAAGGCGCGCAAGCGTCAGAGCCTCCAGCGGCAAGGCTTCTTTTATGCCGGTATCGCGCCGCGCGAGCATCGCCTGATTGTTGGCAAGATCCTTCGGACCGAGCTCGATACGAAGCGGCACTCCTTTTACTTCCCATTCGTTGAACTTGAACCCGGGGGATTTCTCATCGCGGTCATCGAGATGCACGCGGATTCCCGTGAAGGAATCTTTGAGTTTCCGGCATGCTGCAAGCACCTGCTCCTGTTCGGGCCCGGATTTATAAATCGGGATGATGACGACTTGGATGGGCGCGATGCGCGGCGGGAGCCGGAGTCCTTTGGCATCGCCGTGTGTGACAATGAGTGTTCCGATGATGCGGGTGGAAAGTCCCCAGCTGGTCATCCACGGCCGCTGCGCCTTACCCTCTGTATCGAGATAGGAAACGTCATACGCCTCTGAAAACCCTTGGCCGAGGTTGTGGGAAGTTCCCGCCTGAATAGCCTTGCCATCGCGCGCGAGCGCTTCGGTCGAAAGCGTGTAGAGCGCTCCCGCAAACTTCTCATGCTCCGGCTTGCGGCCAGTGAGCACGGGAATCG
This sequence comes from Patescibacteria group bacterium, assembly GCA_038063355.1. Classification (GTDB taxonomy): domain Bacteria; phylum Patescibacteriota; class Gracilibacteria; order Peribacterales; family Peribacteraceae; genus 2-12-FULL-55-11. The sequence continues at coordinate 4,034 of JBBTVH010000077.1, forward strand.
CCAGAAGTTCCCGGTCGCAATCCACATACATCTGCAAAGCATCGCTCACCATCCGGTCGGCGTCTTCTTTTGTAGCATGGCAGGTGTGGCCTTCCTGCCAGAGAAATTCGAGTGTGCGCAAAAACGGCCGCGTGCGCATTTCCCACCGGACAACGTTGGCCCACTGATTGAGCTTCAACGGAAGATCCCGGTGGCTTTGGACCCATTTGGCAAACATCGTGTAGATGATCGACTCGCTGGTGGGGCGCACATAGAGCTTCTCCGCGAGTTCCTTTCCTCCTCCATGCGTGACCACGGCGCACTCGGGGGCAAACCCTTTGATGTGGTCCTTCTCGCGCTGAAGGATGGATTCGGGAATCAGAAGCGGGAAATACGCGTTCTGGACACCAAGAGACTTGATGCGAGTATCAAGATCGCGCTGCACCGCCTCCCACAGCGCATAACCATAGGGCTTGAAGACGATGCATCCTTTCACCGGAGCATGGTCTGCCAGTCCCGCGGCATCGATCACATCGAGGTACCACTGGGGAAAATCTTTGGCGGGATCCGCGATCTTCTGCATGGCTACAGCTTAGATCAAAGCTTGCTCACTGCAATCCCGAGCGCCGTGACAATCGATCCGAAGACGATGCCTCCCAATACCTCAAGAAAGGAATGCCCGAGGCGCTCCGCGTAATGCCGGATATTCTGAAGTTGATTCAATGCCTTGGCCTGCTCCCCTACTGCCCTGCGCACGCTCATCGCGTCATACCAGACGATGCCGGCAAAGACGAACGACATGGCAAACTCCACGGACTGAAGCCCCAGCTTGTACCAGACGATAATGAGGAGCGACGTGACAAAGGCGGAATGCGAACTGGGAAACCCCCCCGGCCGGAAAAGCGCCAGGTGCCACTTGCCCGAGCGCACATTCTCCACAAGCATCTTTACGATCTCGCCGAGGATCATCACCACCAGAGGAATGA
>JBBTVH010000078.1:0-8676 GCA_038063355.1 Patescibacteria group bacterium
ATCCCTCACCCTCCCCACCGAGACTGCACGCAAGATCCTAGAGATCCGTGAAGCGCTCCTTGCACGGTTTCAAATGCAGCTCAGTGACGCCCGGAAGCGCGAGGAGGAGCGCGAAGCCGCGGAGGCGGCCTTCCTTGAACAAGATGCTCTTGCCACCACCGAGGAGCGACGCTTTGCTCGTGCCCAAAAACTCGCTCAGGAGAAGGGCAGCGATCGTCTCTCTTCTCCCGGAAAGATCGCAGAGCGCAGAGGGCTCCTCTCCATGGTGCTCGGGGCACAGACCGTCCTCTACAGAGATGTCCCCGTCACCGCATGGTTCGCTCCCTATGTGTCCCTCCTCATTGAAGAAGACATTGCCCAGGGGTACAAAGACGACGCGGGGGAACTCACAGGGGAATTCGGGGTGGCCAATGCCGTGACACGCGCTGAAGTGCTGAAGATGGCATTGGAGGCAGCAGACATTCCTCTTACGGGCGGCTCACCCAGAAACCATTCTGCGCAGGGAACCTGGGCTTCCTCGTACGTGGCACAGGCGGAAGCGATGCAGCTTTCCACTGTTGATCCCACGACCGATGTTCATGCTGCGGCGACAAGAGGAGAAGTGATTCAGACGATCATGGAGGTGATGGGCATTACCATTGGTAAAACGCCGTCGACCTTCGCTGATGTGCCAGCAACCCATCCCTTCACACATGCTATCGCCGCCGCCGCATTTTTCGGGTTCATAACAGGCGATACCTCATCCGACGGTTCCCCCCTCGGTACGTTCCGACCGGAAGATACGATCAATCGCGCGGAAGTGAGCAAGATCGTGGCGCTGGTGCGGGAATTGATGCGATAGGGGCAACCGCGTTATTCATGACGTTTTATTGACGTTTTAATAACATACTGGTATACTTCATTGGCATGTATAAGCCGAAATTCAGCATTACAACGGAAATGACCAAAGCCCTCATGGAAGTGGAGGACTGCAGGCAAGCCATCATCCAGCTGCCTCTCTCGGTCCCCATGCTGGAGAGCCTGCGTAGGACTGCCAAACTGCTCTCAACGCACTTCTCCACACAGATCGAGGGCAATAAGCTCAGTCCTTCACAGGTCGAGGAGGTGCTGGACGATGGCAACGGACGCACGGCCAGACTCCTCACCAATTGTATCCTGCATCAGGGCGGGTACGGGCTTCACGGCATCTACTCTCTCGAAGAGTACTACGCACAACACCTGCAGGGCTACTACGATGCCCTGCAAGTCAGTCCAAATCACAACTATTATGACGGCCGCATCGATGCTGATATCACGCCATTCATACGCTACTTCACGCTTGGCATGGCGGATAGCTTTGCGAAGATCCGCAGTCAGGCCGAGGAAGCACAGAGCAAAGGAACTCCTGATCAGACAGCACTCCTACGGGAACGTACACCACAGCAGCAGAAAGTGCTGTCACTCTTCTTCCGAACGAAAACAGTAGCATCTAGGGACATTGCGAAGTTCTTCAAGATCAGCACGCGTTCTGCCTCTGCACTCTGCCTGAAATGGGTAGACGAGGGTTTTTTGATGATGAGGGATCCATCAAAGAAGGCTCGTCGATATCAACTGGCAGAGAAATATGAAAAGCTTGTTTCGGTAACAACCTCTCAACCGTTTCCGTTCGGATGATTCCATCAACCGCGCGGAAGTGAGCAAGTTCGTCGCGCTAAGGAATATTTTTCTGCTATACTGGTAAGAACATGCGCATTATCCCCCACGGAGCGGCCCGAGAAGTTACAGGATCCTGTCATGAACTGAGGGCCTGCGGGAAGCGCATTCTTCTCGACTGCGGGCTTTTCCAGGGCAGGCGCCAGGAATCTGCGGTCAAAAACAGCGCATTCACCTTCGATCCTTCCAAAGACATCGACGCGATGGTGCTGAGTCATGCGCATATGGATCACGTTGGACGTGTTCCATTGTTATGGAAGCAGGGATATCGCAAGCCCATTTTCTGTACCTACGCTACAAAGGACCTCGCCGCGGTGATGCTTCTCGACGGCGGTTACATTCAAGAAAAGGACGAGGAATTCCATCGCAAGCACCTGAAGGGATCCATGATCAAAAGCGACGGACCGCTCTATACGCAGGCGGACGCAAAGGCCTGCATGGCACTGTTTCACGGCGTGAATTATGGCGAATGGTTTACCGTGGTTCCGGGGGTGCGTGCGCAGTTCATCGACGCCGGGCATATCGTCGGTTCCGCCATGGTGGTGTTGGAGATTGATGAAGGGGGCATCGGAACGGCCAGCCTTCGCCAAGGCTACGGCCGGCAGGCAGGAAGGGAAGGAAGGGCAGGAGTCCCAAGCCGCACACCTACTGGTGTGCGGCGTATTGGATTTACCGGTGACATCGGCCGCAAGCACCTGCCCATTATCCGTGATCCTGTGCCCATGCCGGCGGTGGATACGATGATTTGCGAGAGTACATACGGGAACCGGACGCATGAGGACGTTGCGACCGCACGCGATCATCTCCGAGATATCATCGTGAAGACCGCCAAGCGCGGAGGCAAAGTGCTCATTCCCGCGTTTTCGCTCGAACGTACGCAGGAAATTATCTACGATCTGCACTTGCTCTGGGACGACCGCAAGATTCCCGCACTCCCGATCATCATCGATTCTCCGCTCGCGCAGCGCGTCACTGATGTCTTTATGAAGCACCCGGAATGCTACGACCAGCGTATCTTCAACGAATTCCTTAGCCGCGCCCACAATCCGTTTCAATTTTCGCTCGTGCGCTACAGCGAGACCGTGGATGACAGCAAAGCCCTCAGCGGCACACCGGGCCCCATGATCATCATGGCGGGTTCGGGCATGTGCGAAGCCGGTCGCATCCGCCATCACCTGAAAAATGAGTTGCCGGATCCCAGGAATACCGTGGTTGCCGTGGGATATATGGCGGAGAACACGCTCGGTCGCAGGGTCATCGACCCTGCAACCACCAGTGTCCGCATCTTCGACCAGATGATTCAGAAGAAGGCCGAAGTCATCTACATCCACGCCTATTCCGGACATGCGGATATGGCCGATCTCGACCGGACGATCCTCGGGGTCGATGGACTCCGCACACTGATTCTCGTGCACGGGGAACCATTGCAGATGGAACCGCTGAAGCATCGCATGCAGGCGATCAAGCCGGAGATGAAGGTGGTGATGCCGGAAAGGGAGGAGGTGATAGAAATCTAATTGAAAATGAAAAATTGAAAATTGAAAATTGCCGACAGGACTATTCGCTATAAGCTGGGTTCATGCATCGATATACGTGGCGCCAGATGTTCCGCATCGTTTGGGTCGTGGGATGGTCGGATTTCGTGCTGAAATACCGGGGGTCTCTTCTTGGGTATCTGTGGTCGCTGGCTGCTCCGCTCGCAAAATTTCTCGTGATCTATTATGTCTTTAAGCCGCTTGTAGGAGGAGAGATCGCGCAGTACCCGCTGTATCTTTTCCTCGGCATCATCATGTGGGAGCACTTTACCGTAACGACCACGAACTGCATGACTGCATTGAGAGAGAAGCAGGCATTTTTTATGAAAATTCCATTTCCAAGGATTCTCATCATGCTCATCGTCGGATGGACGAACATGATCATTTTTCTGACGCATTTTCTCATCTTCGTTGCGGGTGTTCTTATCATCGGCGATACGCAGTGGCTGCCGTGGCTCTACATTCCTGTATTGCTCGTACAGATGACCTTGCTGGCTTTGGGAGTGGGGATGCTGCTTGCATCGTACTGCTTGAAGTACCGCGATATTCTGCACTTGTGGGGCATTCTCTCGCAGGTACTGTTTTGGCTCACTCCGATTACGTACGCGTACAAGCTTGATCGGCCTATCTCCGAGCAATGGAAGCGCTTGATCGAGATCATCCATCATCCTTCCCTGCACACGGTATTTGATCTCTTTGTTCAGTTTCAACCGTTAAGCTTGCTGACGTACGACATGCGCAGGGTGACGCTCTATGCCGCAGATCTTTCCTTTCCTTCAGCGGTGCACATAGGAGGCGTGACGCTCGTTCTGATGGCGCTTTTTGCGATCTCCGCGGCGGTGTATCACCATCGCAGCAAGTACTTCATCGAAGAATATTGACGTACACTGCTCCCGTGTCGCATCCCATTCTCTCCTGTGAGCATCTTACGAAGTCTTTCCGGCATACGCTGATCCCCGTGCGCCATCTGCAGGAGCGCATCGCCTTTCCGCTACGCCGTAAGAAATGGTGGGTCAGGACGGTGGTGGACAATGTTTCATTTGATTTGCAAAAAGGGGAGTGGGTGGGAGTGTATGGACCGAACGGGTGCGGCAAGACGACACTGATGCGCATGTTGGCCGGTCTTCTTCCTCCGGATGCGGGTACGGTGGCTTGCCGAGCCGACATTTCCTGCTTTTTCGAGCTGAGCATCGGTTTCCATGAGGAGCGTACCGCCGAAGAAAACGTGCGGATGCATGCGATGCTGCAGGGTTTGCCCCCAAAGGGTGTTGCGGAGATTCTCGGTCACGTGCGGGAGTTTGCCGGCATTCATGAACACTGGGATCTGCCTCTGAAGTGCTACTCCGTCGGTCAGCGTTTACGATTGGGATTTGCGGTCACCACGGCGTCTCCCGCGGATGTATTGTTGCTTGACGAAATTCTCGCCGTCGGCGATGCGGACTTTCAAAAACGCTGCAGACAGCGGCTGAAGGACTTAAAACACTCCGGGAGATCAGCGCTGATCGTGAGTCACAGTCTTGCGGATCTGGAGGCGATGTGCGACAGAGTTCTGTTTATGGAGAAGGGATGCGTTGTCCGCGAAGAAACGGCCGCCGTCGCGTGATCATCCGCAAACGTTTTTCGCCCACGGTTCACCTTCGCCCCAGGAATGGATGCCCGGGTACTTTTCCTGCCAACGGCGCAGGTTTCGCAAATGCGGTTCCTGCGACTTGATGGATTCCCCCACAGTCGCATGATGAATATGGTCTACGCAGATGCGGTCGTCTCTGGCCCAGCGTCCGCCTTGTCGTAAGGTCCGCAGCAACAGGTCAGCCTCTTCCATGCCGTAGCCGCTGAACAACTCATCGAAGAATCCGGTCTTTTTAAGCCAAGCAGCATCCCAAAGGATACACGCACCGATGAGCGGCCGGGGAGAATAGACTGTGCCGTCTGTGCGGCTTTCCGGCGGCAATTCGTCATGGCATTGCCAGTGCTCCAGCCACGGGCCGATGCACGCGAGGTTTTCCTCTCGCATCGTCTTGAGGAGTTTCAGGAGATCTCCTCTGCCGCGGAAAAAACAGTCGTCATTTAAAAAAAGGACGTATTCTTCATCCGAAAGTTCCGCCAGCGCGACGTTGTTGGACCGCGCAAACGAGAACGGCGGCGGAAGACAGATCAGCTTGTCTTCCGTGTCCATCGTTGTGAGTACTTTCTGTTTGCGTCCGGGATCATACGGACAGAGGACCAGTATTGTCTTCAGTTCCATCCTCCCCGCGGCGCGTCGCAGTCTCCGCAGGCATTTTCTGAGCATCGTTCTTGAAATTCCGGCTGTGGGAATGATGACAAGAATGCGCACATCAGCCGGATGTGAACTGCGAAACAGGAAAAGATTCATCGTCGCGCGGGAAGGGGGCGAGCGTCCAGATACCGAAACATTTCGCGGCAGCGCTCTTTGGCAACATCCGCCGAGAAGTGGATGCGAAGGGTTTTCTGTCCTGCTGTGGAAAGTTTTTCCCAAAGAGTGCGGTCGGTGTAGAGACGTTCTATAGCCTGCGCGAAGGTAAGCGGGCTCTCGGCAATCAGGCAGTCGCGGCCGTTCTCGAGGTGCATGCCCTCCGCCCCGATGCTCGTCATGACGACCGGGGTGCCGCACGCGAGGCTCGAATGGATTTTCCCTTTCACGCCCGCACCGAACCGTAGCGGCGCGACGGTAAGGCGGGCGTTTCTGATGTGCGCCGAAAGATCGGGGACGAGGCCGTGGACAAGGATGTCTTCACTTTTTCTATCTCCGAACGCCGTCCTGCTTCCTTGACCGATGATGTGGAAACGGACGCCCGGAAGAGAGGTGCGGACGTGCGGAAAAATCTCCTCGAGGAAATAGCGGACGGCGACGGCATTGGGCGCGTGCGCGAAATTTCCTACGAAGAGGATGTCTTTGCGTTTCTCAAACGGAAGCTGCTCGTGTTCCGGATCGTGAATATTGGAAACCGTGAAGACTTCCGCTCCAGGAGCGGACTGGCGGATGATTTCCGCCTCGTGCTCGCTCACTGCGATGGTGCAGTCTGCATGCAGCGCAAGCCATTGCTCTTGGAGGATGTATTCTTTTGCTTCGCGATCGTCCTTTGGATCACGAGTGAATGCCGCTCGTCTGCGGAGCCGCACACCGTGAAGGTCAACAGTGTCGAAAATGATGCGCGCTTGAGGCGCCAAAGTCCGTATATGCTCGATGAATCGCGCCGCCACGGGAGCGCGACTCAAAATCACTGCGTCGTATCGTCGTCCCTGCTTCTCCAGATGGTGTTTCACGGAATCATCCGTCGCCGGAAGAAACTGTACCCGGCACCGCAGTGTACGCAGAACGTCCAGCAGACGGTACATACGCAGTGAGCCGGAATCCCGGTCCGGAGTGAGAGGACGGTGGTCAATCACTAAGATCCGCCGCTGTCGTAAACTGAGCCTCCAAGATCCTCTGCGCAGTACATCACGAAGCCGCGCATGCATGATCCGGACGGGCTGCGCCCATCGCCAGCTGCGTGATTGTGTAATGCGGTGAACCTCCTGCTGGAGTTGTGTGATTGTTTGGTCTTTTTCCATGATCTGCTTGCGAGAGGATTCCCGAATAGCCTCCTTTGTTTTTTCTACCATATTCAACCTCTCTTCCAATCTTTGCATCTTCCGTTTCACATGTATTGCGCGTGTGAGGTGCAGCAAGCGGTCTTGTTCCATCATCGTGAGATGTCCTTGTAACAAGGGGGGAAGCTGCAGTTGCGCAAAGATTTTGGCAAGGTCTTCCTGCCGGGCGATGCGGCTCTCGGGGGCAAGAATGCCGAGCCCGTGCATGCCGGGAAGATTGAGCCAATGCCACCGCTTGCCTTCCGTTTTCAGAAAATCCTCCACTGCCGTGAGTACGCCATTGCGTCGCCCTCCTTCCTGGCAGGCGTTGCGGAGCGTACTGTTGAGGCCGCCGGCGGGAACAAGATCCCGCGATGAAGGATCCAATCCAAGCGTTGCAGACGCATGCTGGAATTCCTGTGGGATGCGGGAAACGTCATAATATAAATCTCTTCTGCCATAGGGCCATCCCGTGTCATGGAGGAAGATCAGCGGCTCTTCCGTGCCCCCCTCTCGCCATGCGGCGATTGCCTTGAGTTCGTGCAGCACCGTGTACCAATTATGGTCGCCATCAATGAGGACGGCGTCTGCGCGGAGCGATGGAAGAATTTCCAGGCTTGTGCAGTTATGGAAGGTGAGGACGGATCCCGCTTCAGCGACGAGCGACTGGATCTCTTGCCCCGAAATGGTGTCGACGGCGTGAACATGCCCATCGTGTTTTTTTGCATACTCCACCAAAGAGCGGGTTGTCTGCGCTTCTCCCACGCCAATCTCAATAAACGTGCGCACGCTTGCTGCTTTGCAGAGAGATTCGATGGTGGCATTCCAGAGAGAGTGCATAGAAGGAAAAAGTAGCTCATAAACCGAGATCCACGGTAACACCTTTCATCCACCTTCGCTCTTCCGCCTTCGCTAAAGCTACGGTGGACAAGTTGGAGCTACGGCGGACAAGTTGCCTTATAGGCCAAGATCCGCTGCAACATTCTTCATTGCGTCCAAGGTTATACCCACGAATTCATCCAGGGGAATGCCGAGCAGTTCCTCGCACTTGCGTATCTGTTCGCGGTCCACTTGGGCGGCAAAGGATTTGTCTTTGAGCTTCTTTGTCACGCTTTTAATTTCCACATCCGCGATGTTCTTGCTCGGCCGCACATACGTCACGGCGATGATGAAGCCCGTGAGTTCATCAGCACAGAACAGACATTTTCTGAGCATCGTATCCAGCGGATATTCAGCGCCGTATTTGCTCTGATAATGCGCGCGGATATCGCCGAGGAGTTCTTGGGGCGCTTTGATTGTCTGTAAAAGATGATCAAGCGTATCACCGCAGTGCGCCTCGTAGTCTTTATCCAGCTTGTCCCAGTCGAGATCGTGGAGCATGCCGGCGACTTTCCAGGTTTGCGGATCTCCGCCGAATTTCTTCGCGAGGGCTTCCATCGCGGCTCCTGTGGCGATCAAATGCGCTTTCGTTTGATCGGTGTGCGATTCGAGCAAGCCGTGGGCGGCGGGGAGGAGGTGGCCGTAGGAGATGTGCTGGAGCAGAGAGTGAGTTGGCATAGATAATTTTGAAGAGGATTCAGAAGATTCAAAGGATTCAGAGGATTCAGAGGATTTCTTCTTTTGAATCGTCTGAATCCTCTGAATCTTTTCCTCCGGTCTCATCAACGGAAACAGCACCACATCTCTCAAATTTTCCTGCGCCGTTAGTAACGCAATGATTCTATCCACCCCCATGCCCCAGCCGGAGCAGGGCGGGCAGCCGTGCTCGAGGGCTTCCACGAATGCATCGTCTTTATCATGCGCATCGCTGTCGCCGCCTGCTTTTTCTTTTGACTGATCCGTAAAGCGCAGTGCCTGG
>JBBTVH010000079.1:0-6308 GCA_038063355.1 Patescibacteria group bacterium
GTGATCGGCAGCACGGGAACCGACGGGAAAACGACGACCACCTCGATGGTCGCGCACATTCTCAAGAAGACTGGACACAAGAGCGGCATCGCCTCGACGGCGTTTTTCGATGACGGCACGGGTTCCAAAGAAAATCCTTCGCATCTCACATCGATCAGTCCGTTCGTGCTCCAAAAACTTCTGCGGACGATGATCAAAAACGGTTGCACGCACGCCGTCCTCGAAGCCTCCAGTCACGGCCTCGTCCAGCACCGTCTCGACTGGACCTTCCAGGATGTGGCGGCCATCACCAATACCGCTCTCGAACATCTCGATTACCACGGCACGATGGAGCAGTACCGGAAGGACAAAGGCATTCTCTTTGCCATGCTCCACGGGAAGGGAACGAAAGTCCTCAACGAAAAAGATGCAACCTACGCTCTGTATTCCCCAATTCCCTCCAGCAACACTCTCGTATGGAGCGGAACCCACCAAACTCACCAAACCCACCAAACCCAAGAAACCTCTCTCTGGCTTTCCGATGTTCACGCATCTGCTGGTGCTTCAAACGCAAAACTTCATACGTCCTCTGCAATTTGCAATTTGCAATTACAAATTCCCGGTACGTTTAACCTCGAAAATTCCCTGTGCGCTATCACCTCCTGTCTGGCCTTAGGGATCGATGCCGAGAAATCCGTAGATGCTCTAAAGACATTCGCAGGCATCCCCGGCCGCCTCGAGAGAATTGACTGCGGGCAACCCTTCTCCGCGTACGTGGACTTCTCCGTCTCTACACAATCGTATGAGAAAGCACTGGAGACGCTTCGTAGTATCGTCGGTGATGGGGGAAGAGTCTTGGTGATGTGCTCCAGCTGCGGCAACCGTATGCGTGAGAAGCGCCCGCAGATCGGACAGATCTGCTCCAGGCTCGCAGATGTCGTCATCGCCACAGAGGATGAAACGTACGGTGAAGATCCGCATGCAGTGCTTGATGAAGTGTGGGCGGGAATCGATCAAAAAACATGCGAAGCTCATAAAATCTTCGACCGCCGCGAGGCGATTGTTTTTGCGCTCAAAACAGCAAAAAACGGTGATGCCGTCGTCTTCTGCGGCATGGGGCCCTTCACGACAATGACGAAGCTGGAAGGACGGATTCCTTGGGATGAGAGGAAGATCGTGCGGGAGGAATTGAAGAAATTGGGATATGAACCGCAGCCATAAAGGCTGCTCCCAATATGCTTATTATTTCCAATCGGGAGCAGGCTTTCTGCCTGCGGTTGTACGTTCCTGCGTCACAATACGCACCGTAGCGCAATGCCCCTACCGCAAGCGTGTAAAAAAATGTGTGCACAGAAATAACAGGCGCTTCATCGAAGACGAAGCGCCTGTTTGTCTTTCATCCCTCTATATGCATCTGCGCCGGGACCTGCTCTCTAGCCACAGAAGGCCAAGAGCGAAAGCTCCGATGATGAACGCGTAGACTGCGATTGTCACCGGCGCAAACGCCAGAAAATCGGTCAGCCATTCGGCCAAATCATCGTCAGAAAACGGTCTCTGTGTGAGACCGTTCAACCACCGGCTTCGTGAAAAATGCATCGTCCATCCTCCTTGAAAGACAACTCTGTCTTCAGATAGACGGCTCTGCCGTCCCACCATTCTGAAGACAGTCGTTGTCTCTGCGCGTACGATGAGAAAGACCGGGGTGAAAAGTGAACTATATTATAATATTTTATTATCTTGTCAATATAGAAAATTCTACAGCCATTACGGCAGGTGTCGATGAAGCAGGCCGCGGGCCCCTCGCCGGCCCTGTGGTTGCCGCTGCTTGCATTCTCCCTGCGCTCAAACGTTTTCCGCGCTTCATCTGCGACAGCAAAACCCTTGATGCCGCCGGCCGTGAAGAGGCCTACGCCTGGATCACCAAGCATTGCATCATCGGCGTGGGGCTCAGTGGTTCACGCTATGTGGACGAACGCGGCATCCTCGCCGCCACCGAACGCGCGATGCAGCAGGCCGTTGCGATGCTCGCATACACCGTGAAGCCCACCTATCTGCTTGTGGATGGCCGCGACAAGTTCTGGTTCGACTATCCGCACTCTTCGATCATTGATGGCGACGCACTGGAAAGATGCATCTCCGCAGCTTCCATCGTCGCAAAAGTCTCCCGCGACCACATGATGCGGCAGATGGACCTGCAATTCCCCGGCTATGGCTTTGCACAGCACAAAGGGTATGGAACGGAGATGCATTACGAGATGATCAGGAAATTAGGAATGTGCGGGATACACCGGAGGAGTTATTTGTGATGCCCTATACCAATTTGCTATTTGGAAGCCTTCATAAGATTTTTGGTTCTGCTCCCGATATTTCCATGCTTACTAATGAAGATCGTTTCTTGTAGATAGGACCCATCGCTCTGCGGTTTATCATAGCAATCTATGTAAATACGGTCACTAAACTTCTGAATGACAAATTTATCTGTCGCATCATTGAATCTGATGCTTTCGTTTGTGAAAGATCTCGGATACAGCTTCCCTTGCGCCTGCAAATTTTCAATCACTGGCCGATTGTCGAATGAAATTGTATCATTATTAAATGTGATTCCTAAACTGGCCAGTTCCTCAATAGTGACACCTTTCAAATCCAGATCGAATTTAAAGGGTGTGTTTTCTTTAGAATCTATCTGTTGCTCCAATGCGTTTAGCTGCGGCTCTTCGTTGCGGTGATCCTCATTTTCAGCAGCTCGATTTTTTGCGAGTGTCTGGGCCCTTTTTTGCGCAAGCGCGTCCGGGTCCTGTATTTTCACGGGTTGTTTCTTGGGCTCTTCGGCTCCCGTTTCCTCTCGCGAAAAATCTTGCACAGTTCCCTGTTCTCTTCCCGCGTTATTCGCCCCCTCAAGCGGCCGCACATACAAGAACCTGTACTGGGTTGATCCGGCGTCGACAGTGATACGAAACGCAGGGATGATAGAGGACACATTTTGAACACTAACTATAATGGATGCCTCACGCGGGATGCTGAGATCCTGCTTCAGTTGGTTTTTCATTGAGTCGACATCCTGGTCTGTAACAACAAATTTTCCATCACGGTCTTTCTTGTCGAAATCACGGATTTCGTTGAAATAATAATCACAAAGCTTTCCTAGTCGCCGCGAGAAATCCTGCTCCAGCACATCCATTTTCTGGTTTGTCTCGTCCCTTTGAGATTCAGAATTCGTGGATGTCTCGGGTCCTGCGAAGAATAGGAGACGATGTTCAATGAAGAGGTGATCACTCATGTATGGTGTTGATATTCCGGATAATTCTACTCCTTTTCGTATTTTTTTTCAATGGTATTATGATCATTTGTCCGAAATAACTGACAAAAAGGGAAACCTATACTTCTTCCTCCATCCCCACATCAACACCCCAATCCCCACAATTACAATCGGCACCGAATACCACTGCCCCCTTGAAAGTTCAAGCACACCAACTTCAAACATGCTGTGCGTATTCTCGCGTAGAAACTCCAACAGGAATCGTAACACACCGTACAACACCAAAAATATCCCCGCGGTCTGCCCTTTCGGTCTGCTCGACATCCGGAGATGCAGGAAGCACACAAGCGCAATAAAGAGGTCCTTTCCTATGGCATAGATCTGTGTGGGATGCCGCAATCCTTCCGCGCCAGGAAACGACATGCCCCAGGGAAGTGTCGTGACGTTTCCGTAGAGTTCTTGGTTGATGAAGTTCCCGAAGCGTCCGAGCGCGAGGCCGATGGCGACCGGAATCACAGCGATGTCGGCCAGCGCGAGAAGGGAAATTTTGTGTTTTCGTGACATGTAAAGAAGCGCCAAGGTAACACCGAGGAATCCGCCGTGGCTGGCCATGCCTCCTTTCCAGACTGCGATGATTTCCAGAGGATGGCTCAGGAAATAACGGGGGTCATAGAGGAGCACATAGCCGAGCCGGCCGCCGACGAGGACGCCGATCACAGACCATGTGAGGATATCGCCCCATTGGTCTTTCGTGAGCGAAACTCCGCGATACTTCTGTAAGCGCGGAAGAAGCAAATACGCGAGGATAAAAGAGGCAAGGTAGAGGATGCCATACCAGTGCACGTCGAAGCCCAGTACAGAGATCGCGATGGCGCGGGAGGGGAAGAATGAGATCATGGTGAGAAGAAGTATAGCCTCATTTCCCACACCCCGACTCCAACACCCACTCCCCTTTCTTCGTAAAGCACGCATCCGCAAGAAAGCCTTTCACGTGCTCTCCGTAGTACTCCTCAAAAAGCGGCGTAAGGACAAAAAGCGTGCCCTGGGGAAGCTGCTCCAGATACGGCAAGCGTTCTGCATCGGTGCCATACAAAAACTTCGCCCACTCCTCTTCCTTCCATCCGGGAAGATCAAAAATCCCGGGGCCGCCGACGCTACGATCGGGCAAGGCACCAAGCAGCCACGGCGACGCGGCGTTATCGAGTGCGATGACAGGAGTATCACCCGCAGGAGCTTCGAGTGCCGCCGATTGCACAGCCCCATAGGAATCCATGTCGATCGTCGGAACGCGTTCCCAGGCCACCCGCAGCGAGATCGCAGCCTGCGCAGCGATGATCACGATGAGAGCGGTCTGGAGTGGCACCGAGCGCACGCGCGTCCAGAGATCGCGGATGGCAAGCGCGGCAAACGGCAGCAGGAAGAAATCGCACTGCAGGAAGAAGCGACGGTAGAAGACGAGACGAAGAATGATGAAGGGAAGCGTCCAGAGCACGGCAAGCTGCCACAGCGTCCCGCGCTCTTTTTTGAACGAGAGGATCAGCCCCCAAGCCCCCAGCGCCAGCAGGATGCCGGAGGTCCGGAGGTAGAAGCTGGGATCGGGAAATGATCCACCGGGCGCCAGATCGCCGCGAAGCTTGTAGATACTCGTAAAGGGATCGCGGACGGCTGCCGTCCAGTGCGGCAGGTAGAAGAGAAGGCTCAGAAGCGCAACGGCGGCAAGCATCCAGCCCGTCATCCATACGCGCCTGTCACGGAGCCTGCCTTTCAGAGAAAGCGCCCACCATGTGGCGATCGTGAGGCCGAGGAGAAGGCCGGTCTGGTGGTGAATGATCAGTGCAAGGAACGCGAAGAGCGCAGCGCTGTACGATTTTTTTTCGAGCGCTCGAAACGTGAACACCGTGAAGAGAAGCGCGGCATAGGTCTTCCAGTACATACCCACGAATCCGTCGTAGTACGCCACCGAAAGCAGAGCAGTCAGCAAGACGAGAATGCCAACAGCCTTGCCTTCTTTCCCGCGCCAGCTAAGCGCAAGAGCAATGGCAAGAAAGACCGGAAACAGATTCCAGATCCATCCAAGGAGCCACTCGACGGGCATCCCAACGCGCAAAAATGGCGCAGTGAGGAGAAGGAGCCCCGGAGGATGCTCCCCCGCCCAGCGCGGAAGATCCGGAAGCAGCGGGAAGCTCGCCGCGTACTTGAGGAACAGAAAACGGTAGATCCCGGGGTCGTACCCCAGCGGGATCGGGAAACGGAAGAGCGGCAGGAAAAATTTTAGAAGAAGCAATGCAACAAGCACCGCCGTAGCGATCATCGGAATATCCAGGTGCTGGAGGGACTTTGACTTGTTCACTGAAACATAGAATACGTCGGGAGAAGTGTTCTGAACAGATGACATACACCAGACACAATTCACGTAAAACAGGGTCTCCCCTCCCGACGGGAGGGGATCAAGGGGAGGGGGTCGCCGATGACGCGCAGAACAAGTAGGATCGCCCTATGCTGATTCTTGGAATCGAGACCTCGTGTGACGAGACTGCGGCAGCGATTGTCCGGGACGGCACACACGTACTTTCGTCCGTGATCTCCTCGCAACGTGCCCGCTTTGAAAACACCGGCGGCGTGATTCCGGAAGATGCCGCACGCCAGCAGGTGCTGTGCATGTTGCCCGTTCTCAACGCTTGTCTCGCGGAAGCAAAGACCACTCCCGAAGATATTGATGCGATTGCCGTGACCAAGGGCCCGGGGCTTCTCGGCTCTCTCCTCGTCGGCACGACAACGTCACGGACACTTGCAACGCTCTGGAAGAAACCCCTCATCGGTGTTCATCACACTCTGGGGCACTTAAGTTCCACATGGCTCGCGCAAGATGATGTTTCACAGCCGCGTAGGGGCATTGCGCGCAATGCCCCTACATCCGGATCTGACGTTGCTTCTCCATTCCCCATTCTCACGTTATCCGCCTCCGGCGGCCACACCGATCTTTGGCTGCGGACGAGCCACACGAAAGGAAGGCTGCTCGGCTCCACGCGGGATGATGCCGCAGGCGAAGCCTTCGATAAAGGTGCGGCGCAGC
>JBBTVH010000080.1:0-1184 GCA_038063355.1 Patescibacteria group bacterium
TCGAGTATCGTCTGGATCACGGCTCCACGAGTGGCAGGAGTGTTCACATCGAGCGCAGGAGTAAAGACCGCGAGATGATCATCTTCCGCGAGCTTCACATAGGCGGAAGCCCAGGAGCCTTTCGCTGAGTTGTTGCGGGGCACTCCACCCGGAAGGTCTTTTCCGGCCGCCTCGTATGCCATCTTCAGGATTTCTGCATAGGTCACGGGATTCTCGACGCCAAATTCTCCCTTCAGCTTTCCCGCAGCATCCGCGTATCCCGTCGCAATGTTCTCTTCGATCACGTACGCAACGTACGGCGCGTACCATGCATCGAGAGGCACATCTTTGTAGAGCACGGGCGATGCGTCCACGACGAGGAAGAGGCGGTTTCGGCGCAGGGCGACGGCCTCGGTCGTTACGGCGACGGGTTTGCGTTGTGCGACTGCGTTCTTTGTTTCTTGCTGCGCCGCGATCCTCTGTTCCCGCTCCTTCCGGTTCTCTTCCTGTTCCTTCTGCAAGGCCTCCTGTTCCTTCTGCAATGCAACTTCCTTTGCAAGCATCTCCTGTTTTTTCAGCGCGATTGCCTGCGCCAGCCGCTCCTCCCGCCTTTCCTCATACTGTGCTGCCAGATCCTTTCGTTCTTCTTCCAGTCGAGCAATCTCCGTGCGGTAGGCATCGATACGAGACGCGATCCGATCCTCGCGCTGTTTCTCGGCAAGCGTGAGGCGGTCTGCCTCCCGTTTCTCTGCGAGCTCTTGGTCGCGGTCTTCTTCTTCGGCAATCAAGCGGTCGCTCTCCTCCCGAATGCCCTCGAAGCGGGTGATGAGCGCTTCACGGATCTCTAGGATCCGGCGGGCAGTCTCGGTGGGGAGTGCGAGGGATCCTTCGCGTGCCTTACGCTGCGCTTCGGTGAGACGGGTAGCCAGAGGAGCGTAGTTGGGGACAAAGACGAAAGGAGTTGCGCCGGTTCCTGTCGAGACCGATCCTCCGCCTCCCCCTCCTCCCCCCGATGCGGCTTCCGCGTTCCTCTGGCGGGCACGATTATTGCCGGTACCACCGGTGGAGGCGGCCGCAACGAAGGTCCAATTGGTGTTGTTGCCGGAGTCCGTGCAATTCAGGCCGATGCAGTCGATGGCAGTGGCATTCATGTTCCAGCTGTCTTGGATATCGACATAGCTCAAGGTGCGGGTGACCTGGGGATC
>JBBTVH010000081.1:0-7751 GCA_038063355.1 Patescibacteria group bacterium
CTTCAGAAGATCATGATCCACACATAGACTTGGGTTTTAATGGTGGCACCAATGAGGATTTCGCCGATAAATAAGGCTGTATAGTGCATGCATGCCCATCTCCCGCGACCGCATCCTCTTTGAAGACGAGCATCTTCTTGCCGTACACAAGCTTGCCGGCGAACTGACGGTGCGCGGCAGCAGCCTTCGCCGAGGCTACGGCCGCCAAGAAGGAGAACGGGGAAAGCTGCCCCTGTACGATTTTCTCCATCAGGATTATCCCGGACTGCGCGTTTTGCATCGTCTTGATTTTGACACCTCGGGCGTGCTCCTCTTTGCAAAAACAAAAGCGGCGGGGGAAGCGGTCCTAGCCTCGCATTTTAAAGGATGGAAGAAGGTGTACCGCGCAATTGTTTCCGGCGTGATCGACCGGGATAGGGGCGTGATCCGTGCGCTGCTTCCGGCGCGAGGAAAATTCGGAAAGCGGAATGCGGAATTCGGAATAGATTTAAAGAAGAATTCCTCATTCCGAACTCCGAATTCCGAATTAATTCCGGCGATCACTCATTTTGAGGTACTTAAACGCTTCCACGGTGCCACGTATGTGGAGTGCGAAATCGAAACCGGCCGGCACCACCAGATCCGCAGGCACTTCGCGGCGATCAAGCATGCTTTGGCGCTCGATGAGATCTATGGAGAGCTGAAATACAATAAGGCGTTCGGCCGGGCGACGGGGTTCAGGAAGTTCTTCCTTCATGCCGCATCACTCACGCTCCCGCACCCCATCAGTGGAGAGACGATTCACGTGGAAGCTGCTCTGCCGAAGGTGTTTGAGGCTGTGCTGAAGAAGCTTCAATCGTGATTTGCCATTTTCCATTTACCATTGGCCATTGAAATGGCAAATCGCAAATAGTAAATGGCCAATGTACAATCTGAGGCATGAGAGTCCTTTCGGGAATGCAACCCTCCGGCCAGCTGCACCTGGGAAACTACTTCGGTTCCATGAAGCCGAATCTGGAGTGGCAGAACAAGGCGGAGCAGACGTTCTACTTTGTCGCCGATCTACACGCGCTTACGACCGTGCAGGACAGAGACGCGCTGCGAAAGTCGCGCGAGGACATCGTGCTCGATTACCTTGCCTGCGGATTCGATCCGAAGAAATCCATCATTTACTACCAGTCGCATATTCCGGAGCACACCGAGCTCATGTGGATTCTGATGACGATCATGCCGATGGGGCTTCTGGAGCGTGCAGTGAGTTACAAAGACAAAGTGAGTAGGGGCTTGCAGCCTTCCGTGGGCCTTTTCACATATCCCGTACTCATGGCGGCCGACATCCTGATGTACGACGCCAATATCGTTCCGGTCGGGAAGGATCAGAAGCAGCATGTAGAATTCGCCCGCGACATCGCGGTGAAGTTCAACAATGCCTTCGGCGAGACGCTGGTGATTCCGGAGCCCGAAGTGGCTAAAGAGGTTGCCGTGGTTCCGGGAACCGACGGGCAGAAAATGAGCAAGAGCTACGGCAATACGATTCCGCTCTTCGGGGAAGAGGCCGTAATCAAAAAGTCGATCATGGGCATCGTGACGGATTCGAAGGGAATGAGCGACGCCAAGGATCCGGAGACGTGCGTCGTGTATCAGATCCATAAACTCTTCCTCTCCGCGGAGGAAGCGAAAGCGCTTGCGGATGAATACCGCAACGGGCTTCCGTATGGCGACGCGAAGAAAAAACTCTTCTCGACCTATATGGATTACTTCAGGGTCATGCGGGAGAAGCGGGCGAAGATCACGCCGGCGCAGGCGAAAGAAGTAGTAGAAAGTGGCGCTAAGCGGGCGAAGTCGGTGGCGATTGGCACCATGGCTAAGGTCAGAGCTGCTGTTGGGCTGCTGTAACCCCCAGTGGGATGTTAAATGGCTAAATGGTTCGCAAGCGCTTGCGAACCATTTAGCCATTTAACCATTCAACAAGTTTGCTGAATTGAACTGAAAACGCTTTTCTGCTATAATAATATGATTCCCCCAACACCCACATGGAACGTTCCTCTTCACGCGCGGTCACGGCGCTTCTCGTCGCGATCATCAGCATCCCGCTTTCGTCCCAGGCGATCTTCCGGTCCCAGGATGATGATGGACAGCAGTTCGAGGCAATCGGCGACATCCGCGAGAATGTCTATGAGTATCAGGCCGGTGACCGGCAGATGCTGCGCCGCGCGTATTCCTTGGCGATCATGGCCTACCGCGAGAAGCTCCGGCTTGGGATGAGTGATGCCGTGAAACCGGACATCAATAATCCTGCTACCTTCAAGGAATTCATCGTGGAGACGGAGGGGAAGCAGGTCGCGCGCGTTCGGGCCAGAGTGCCTTCGACGCAAGACACGGAACATACGGTTGCACCTGATGAAGACACGCTCGGAACGGACGAGCTGAGCTCCCGGCAGAGGATGCTTCTGCGTACATACACCCGCGCAGACAGCTGCCCTGCGAGCATGGAAAAGGTTCTTCCCGGATTTCATGCGCTCTGTAAGAGCATCGTGGGCGACGATGCCTCCGACGAACTTCCTACGGGTATCGAAACGGATCTCAAATCTCTCCGTCACCGGGGGCTTCCACCCACGTCCCTGAAGCTTCGCCTCAAGATGATCGAGCAGGCAAATGACCGCTCTACGCGCAGGACCGGCGTTCCCGTGCCGATGCGACCCACCCCTTACCAGGGAGAGTAAAAAATCAAAAAGGATAATGCATAAATTTCATTATCCTTTTTGCTTTATGCATTATGCTTTCGCATGTGTGTTTCATTCTCGCATCGGCAAGTCCTCAGCGTCGCGAGCTGATGAAGGGTCTCGGGATGAAGTTCGATGTCATTCCAAGTGACTTTGACGAATCCGCATGCACCGAAAAAGATCCTCCGAAGCGGGCGCTGGTTCTGGCGCGATTGAAGGCGGAAGATGTGCATCGTGTGCATCCCGATTGCTGGATACTGGGATGTGACACGCTTGTCGTGGCATCAGACGGAACGCTTCTGGAAAAGCCGGGAGATGCAGGGGAGGCGGAGAAGATGTTGCGGTTGCAGAGCGGAAAAGTGTCGGTCGTGCATTCCACGTTGTGCCTGATCGGCCCATCGTCGAAAACGGAAGGAATTTCTTCCTCGCGCGTGCATTTCAAGAAATTATCCGAAGAGGAAATCGCCTGGTGGATCGGCACGGGACAATGGAAAGACCGTTCGGGTGCGTTTCAGATCGACGGTCGCGGGCAATGGATGATCGAGAATCTGGAAGGGGATTGGACCAGCGTCGTGGGGTTGCCGGTGTTTTTGTTGGGGGAATTGATGAAGAAGGCGGGGTTACGAATTGAAAATTGAAAATGGAAAATTGAAAATAATTTTCCATTTTCAATTTTCCATTTTCAATTTTTTGAACACAAATTCCTCCACCTCTTCGAATATTTCCTGCGTCGTTGCGGCGCACAGCACCCCCGAGCGCGGATCATCCGGATCTTTCAATTCCGTCCGTGACAGGCCGCCCGCCTCTTCCACCATCAGGCATCCCGCGGCTGCGTCCCACAGCTTGGGGCCGTTGAAAAACACGCCGTCATTCCAGCCTTTCAGCACGACCGCAAATTCCTCGATGGCATTGCCGTAGTTCTCGATCGATGCGCAGAGGGGGATGGGGACGACGCGAAGCCCGTCCGGCGTTGTATGGGCACGATGCGCGATGTTGCATGCGAGAACGGCGTCGTGCATGCCGGCGGTTTTTCGCAAGCTGCAGCGCTTGCCGTTGAGGAAGCATCCCTCGCCACGGATAGCGGTGTACGTTTCTTTGTCTTCGTGCAGGATCATCACACCGAGAATGGTTTTCTCATTTTCCTGAAGGGCGATGATAGTGCCATAGTTGGGTTTTCCGTGAATAAAGTTTGTCGTCCCATCCAGCGGATCGATGATCCAACGGAACGGGGAAGCGGGATCCCCCAAATGATCGGTGCCGCCTTCTTCGCCGAGAATCCGGTGACTGGGAAAATTCTTTTGGATCGCATCCACGATGATCTGCTGTGCTTCGCGGTCGGCATCACTTGCATAGTCATGCGGGCCGGATTTCGTTCCGACGCCGATGGAAGAGTAGCCGTGCTTTAGGAGTTCTCGTTGTTTCTTTTGGAGAAGTTTTCCGGCTGTCTTGGCGGCCGTTATTGCGATGCTGAGTGAATGCTGGAGATCTATCATAAAAGTATTATGTATTAAGTATTAGGTATTAGGTATTACGTATTCCAAGCCATGACTTTTGCATACTTAATACCTAATACTCGATACTTAATACCTACAATGTCGGCAGCCGATAATCCAGTAATTCTCTTCGAGCCTTTTCATACCCCGGCATGGCCCGCTCCACGACCTTCCAGAAGGCAGGGGAGTGATCCGCGCGAATGCGGTGACTGAGCTCGTGGATGATGATGTAGCGGAGGTAACGCTCGGGAAGCACCAGCAGCGCTGCATTGAGCATGATCACACCTTTCGGGCTGCAGCTGCCCCACTGCGTGGAAGCAAATCCCATCTTCACGCCGCGGATGCGAACTCTGAGGCGATCGCGGTTGAGCGTATGGACCATTCGTTCAATGCGTTCTTGTTCGGAGATGCTCACGAGCTTCCAGAGGAAGCGGTGCAATGCTTCGCGGCGGCAGCGCGGACCGATGGTGATGTGCCATCCTTCTTTCGTCCTCTTGCCCTTCGAGCGATCGCCGGCTTCGAGCGTGAAGATGATTTTCTTTCCGGTCGCGAGCTCGATCGTTGCGCGCGAAGAACCGTTCAGAAGACTCTGAAAAGGATTGATTAGAATCTTCGTGCGTTCCTCTAAAACGATTCTTGTCATACGCCGAAGCAAGTCGTGAATGTGATCCTGTTCCTCGG
Source organism: Patescibacteria group bacterium (assembly GCA_038063355.1). Lineage (GTDB taxonomy): Bacteria > Patescibacteriota > Gracilibacteria > Peribacterales > Peribacteraceae > 2-12-FULL-55-11. The sequence continues at coordinate 4,877 of JBBTVH010000081.1, forward strand.
TGCGCGAAAGATTTTTGGCCAGACGGATGATCACTGTCTCATCTTTGAGCACGGCCCTCGAGTGCTTGTTTTTCGTTCGAACAACCCGATGAGCAATGCGGGGGGAGGGCATGGGAGAGCCCAGTATACGGGGGAACCCAAGGCTTCCAAGAACTCGGCCTTGTTTCGGTTCCAAAAGCTAAAAAACACTAATTTCTTGTCGATGGCAAGCGGCGGATTTTTCGGTTTTCCCACTGGGGTTCACTGGTGCTTTCGGCTTCGGGGGTCTGTTCTTGGTTCCAGAGAACCTGGGCCTGAGTGAGGAGGTCGAGGCAGTCCGGAAGGCGGTCGAGAGATTGACTGATTGTAGAAATTATTTCATTACTCTCCATTGCTTGGCTCAAAGAATCTTCCTCTATGAGCAAGCATGTTTCCGCTTCCACGACTTTTCCAAGGACCTGCTCGGAGAGCGTGCCGGACTTTTTGAGGCTGTCTGCGCGGACGAGCAGATGGCTGATCCAGGAGAGCGCATGCCCAGCTTGCAATTGTGGCAGAAGCACCGTGTACGGTTTAAAATATTTTTCACGCAGATTGTCGCGTGCTTCAAAAAGTCCCTCCTCGTCCGTATACACACCCGCATCGAGGGCGGTGATGATCGTGTCCAGAGCATCGCGCAGGAGTTCGTTTCGGGCCGCGATCAATTTCTTTACATCGCTGGAAACTCCCGCTGTAGCAGCAATCGAAGTTCCCCGCGCCGTCACCATCTCGAGCGTCCTCTGAAGATCGTCTTTCATACAGTCGCTGAGTCTTGGGAGGCTCTGGTCGCGGTTTGCCTTCCGGAGCATCTCGCGGCAGTCGCGCCGGAGTTCCGCATGCTCTTGGCGCAGCGTCGCTTCCATCGTGAATGTGCTTTCCACCGCTTTGCGGCTCATCAGATACTCGGATTTGAAGTCTTCGATCTTCTCCCTGCGTGTATCCATCGCCGGGTCATCCGCAGCTTCTCCGGGCATGGGTTCCTCCGGGGTCGTCTCACCGACGGACGCCGCGAGGATCGAGCCTGACGCTAGCGTAACCGCGAGGGCCATCTGGAGCACCAGAAGGTGCTGCATGCGGGAGAGGTGGCGTTTCATGGGGAGATGGGGAGTGGGGAGATGGGGAATCGTGAATCGTGGATAGTGGATGGTGAGCGGTGGGTCGTGAGATCGTGCGTCGAGTTAAGGCGAACACACTTTGAGTTTTTCGAGGTAGAGCAGGACTGTCTCGACGAATGTCGCATGGCTCCAGACGAGCGGGGCGACGGAGAGAGGAGCGCCGGTCTGGGGGTGCATTTGTTCGGGGAGGATGCCGCTCGTCGTAGCAAACTTCGCAGCCCAGGCAATCGCATTCCGCGCGGACTCCAGATCGTTTTTGGTCTTTGCGCGTGCGATGTCCCACTGTGCGGACCAGAGCGTGGTGATGATCCACGGATTTCCCGGGACATCTTTCGTTGGCGTTGCCGGCGTGTGGTAGAAATCGTTTGTGTAGCGCGCGAAGCCGCCGACAGGGGTCCGTACTTTCAAAAGATCATTGAGCTGGCGCATGGTCGAGACGACACGGGCGTCCTCCGGGGGAAGCACACCCAGTTTCCAGATGGCGGCGATGCTCATGTCCGGCGTTTTGTCGCGATCGACGGTTTCTCCGTTTTTCCGCGTGATCCGTTTCATGAAGCGCTGCGTGTCCTCGTCATAGAGGTGAAAGAACAGCGCTTGGCGGACTTCATCGCCGGCCGTCTGGTAGCGCTCGGAATGCGCGTGGTGCCCTAGGGCGATACAGATGCGGGCGGCGGCATTGAGTCCCGCGGCCACACACGCCGTCGTATAGGTAAAGACGCCGCGGTGTTCCTCCCAGGGGTCGTAGCTTGGAAGCGGAAGGCCCGTGCCTTCCTCGCGGAAACTACAGAGGAATTCCGCGGCCTTCTTCACAAATCCTTCATACATTTCCTGGAGGAATTCAAAGTCCTGCGACGTGGTGAAATGCTTCCAGAGCGCGACTAGGATCAGGGCAGTCTCATCTTCCTGAATCGGAAGCTCCGGCTCACCGTTTTTGAACCACGGATGCCACGAAGAGCCCACGGAACCATCGGGGTTATATTTGTGGAGCAGATAGCCTTCGGGGGTCTGGAGTCCTTTGCAGAAGCGGAAGAACCGGCGCGTGACTTCGGAGAAGCCGGCGCTGTCAAACGCCATGCAGGTAAACGCGCAGTCTCTTGGCCAGACGTAGGTGTAGGTATCGCGGTTGAACGCCATGATGTCGGCATCGGCCGCGGCGACGATGCCACCGTGGTTATCGGCATGGATACGCATCAAAAGAAGGCTTCGGTGGTAGAGGTCTTGGATGTCTCCGGGGAGATCGCCGAAGTCCCAGCGGACTTTACTCACCCAGCTGCGCCAGTAGTTGCTCGTATGTCGCTCGAGGCGCTCATCACCCTCATGCAGGGCCATCTGCTGGAGTGCCACAACGTCATCGAGTGTCTTGCCGAGACTCAGATGCAATGTCACATGCGTCTCTGTATCCGGTTCCACTTTGCAAGCCACGGCTACTGTCGAGTCGACGGATCCCTGCTCGATGGGATTGCAGCTCAGTATTCCATCCTCTGCGTCGCGCCACGTGCCCTCCAGTCCATGGTAATCGGCCTTGCCGATGCTCCATTCGCTCATGCCACCGCTTTTCACGGCTTCCTTGCTTGGGAGTACCGACTGATACATGCCGAGGTCCCGCTTGGGGGGGCTCGTGACGGGTTTGTCCGTCTGCGCGGAGATCAGGAAGTATCGCGTTTGGCGGAAGTGGATCACCGAGTTTGTGAACGGCTCATAGAACGCAGTGTCTTTCTGTTTGTCTCCGTAGATGTGGAGGTCAT
>JBBTVH010000082.1:0-1203 GCA_038063355.1 Patescibacteria group bacterium
CCTCGGGCACATGGCCTTCCGCAGGTTCCGGCTGCATTCGCATCCTTTCACCGAAGCAGTCCTTTCCGCCGGTCTTGGTGCCGGCCTCTGGATCGTGCTGCTGTGGTTCCTTGCGGTCTTCCACATCTTCGTCTCCGCGGCGATCTGGATTCTGCTTCTTGCCGTTCCCGCGCTTTGCTACAAGTCCGTTCTGCACTGGTGGAAGATGCTGCGCGCGAAGATCCCGGTCGATCTTCCCGCCTGGAGTCCTCTGATCCTCATCGGCTGGCTTTTGCTTTCGTACCTCGCACTCAACTTTCTCACCGTCATCCGGCCGTTCCCCATCGGCTGGGACGACCTTGGAAGCTACCTGAACCGTCCGAACCTTCTCGTAAGCTACGGGCATTTCATCTACTCCATGGCTGCATTCCAGTGGGAGTACCTCACGGCGGTCGGTTTCTCGCTCTTCGGATTTGGTTCGCCGGTCGGTGCCACAGCCGCGATGATCATCAACTGGCTCGAAGGAGTACTCGCGGTAGCTGCCGTCTGGGCCTTCGGTCGCAGTTATTTCGGCCCCCGAGGAGGGCTCCTCTCTGCGCTGCTATACTATTCACTTCCGCTCGTCGGCCATTTTTCGTACGCCGACATGAAGATCGACAATGCGGTCTTCACGATGGGTGCGCTTTCCACGCTCTGCGTTTTTCTCGGTATCCTTCAGCCGCGCGCTTCGGAGGAAGATACGTCTCTGCGTCCGCTGAAAGAGCAGCTTCTCTGGATTGCTCTTGCCGGCGTCTTCGTCGGGTTCGCTTTCAGCATGAAGGTCACCGCCATCATGGTGGTGGTGGCTCTGCTTATCATCATGGGCGGCGTCGCTCTCCATTGGGCCGCCGCGATTGGCGCCGCATCATTCGCCGTCGTGGTGCTGGCGACGGAAGGGGGACTCAGCCTCATGGCCGTGGGCCAGCGTCTCTTCGGGGATGGAACCGAACTGGCGACGAAGGGTATTCTTCTTTTCTTCATCCTCTTGGGCGTGGCCTTTTCCGGCGTCGGACTTTTTCTCGGGCGGCAACACTGGAAGAAAGCGCTCCTCTCCGGAGGAGTCTTCATCGCAAGCTTCCTTGCGGTGCTCGTGCCCTGGGTCCTGCATAACAACTTCGAGCGTGGCTATATCATTCCCCGCGCCTTCGATTTTGGAGCGCCGAACAAGATCAGCCTGACCCTAGA
>JBBTVH010000083.1:0-2425 GCA_038063355.1 Patescibacteria group bacterium
TGATTCTGCGCTCGGTATCGCGATACAAGCTGTTGCCTCCGTCTATGATGATATCGCCCTTATCAAGATGCTCGGCGAGTTCTTTAAGCACGGCATCTACTGCCGATCCCGCTTGAACCATGAGAAGAATGACACGTGTGCGCTTCAGGCTTTTCACAAATTCCGCGATGGTGATCGATGGCGTAAATGTTCCCTCTCCCGCATGCGCTGCGATGAAGGCATCTGTCTTTTCGCGTGTCCGGTTAAACACAGAAACCGCGATGCCGCGTGATGCCGCGTTGCGTGCGAGGTTTGCGCCCATGGTGCCAAGGCCGATGACGCCGAGTTGGGACATAGACAAACAATACTGGAATTAGGCGGATCCATAAAGATTTGTTCGGATTGCAAATTGCATATTGCAAATTGCAGATCATGCATGTGAAGAGAAAGTTTGCCGCTTTTGATCAGACTTGCTTCTGAGATAACGAATGAGACCAGATAATTGCCTGGCGATATTGTGAGAACGTGAAACGCTTTCCTTGTATTCCGCTTCAGTCATATAACCGCGGTCATACCCTGCATGAATATGAGATCGAGTCTCGGCGGCAGAGCGCTTTGCATATCCAAGGTACATGAGGAATTCAGTATTGCTGGTTGCATCATTTCCCTCCGCAATGTTTGCCATAACCGAAAGCGAGGATCTTCGTATTTGATCGACCCATCCAAAATCCCGAGAAGCTGGTACGCGTCGATAGATGCGACATATATTGCGATCAAGTTCGCGTGCATGCCGCCAAACAGGCATATCTTCAAATGATTGAAACCGCATTCCCTCAATCTATTTGTGCAATTTGCAATCTGCAATTGTACGTTCGTACACCCGACGAAAGAAAAAGAATGAAAACAGCAGCAGAATGCTATTTCTGCACCTTCTTCCAATCATTCAAAAACTTCTCCAGTCCGCTATCCGTCAACGGGTGCATCGGCAGTTTCTTAAAGACCTCGTACGGAACGGTACAGATATGTGCACCAAGCTTCGCAGCGTCCACGATATGCTCCGGATGACGCGTGGAGGCGACAAGCACTTCTGTTTTGAAGGCATTGTGCTTCCACACTTCCATAATATCGGCGATGAGCTGGATTCCTTTTTCCCCGATGTCGTCGAGACGGCCGATAAAGGGGCTGATCATCGTGGCGCCGGCCTTCGCCGCAAGGATCGCCTGCGGGACGGAGAAGACGAGCGTCGTATTGGTTTTGATGCCCTTGCCCGTGAAATGATGAATAGCCTTGAGGCCCTCGGTGGTCATCGGGACTTTAACAACAACGTGCTTATGCCAGGATGCGTACTCCTTGCCCTGCATCACCATGTCATCGAACTGTGTGGCGGTGACCTGCGCCGAGACGCACGGTACCAAACGACACATCGCCATCACGGTCTCTTCAAAATCATTGCCTTCCTTGGCAACGAGCGATGGATTCGTGGTGACACCGTCAAGAACGCCCCAGACAGCAATCTCTTTGACTTGGTCGACGTTGGCGGTATCGAGGAAGAGCTTCATAGAATTAAGGTGCCGGAAAGCCATGATCATCTGGATCGTCTTCTATTATACTGTAACTGCATGCGTTCAGCCATCTTCACCACCGCGCTTCTGCTTCCACTCCTTGCGGGGTGCACTTCCACAGCGACTCCTTCCGGCTACGAGCCCCGCATGGAACAGTTGAACTCGGAATCCGAAAGCTCAGCATCTTCTTTGGCCTCGGCGGGCATCCACAATCCCCCTTCGAGCATCGCACTTCCGCGCCCGCAGGATTCCTCAAAAACACCGCTTCCGAGCACGTTTGCGATAGAAGTCCCCTTCACGCCACAGGCTCCGCATGCCAACTGGGACGATCCGTATCAGGAATCATGCGAGGAAGCCTCGCTCTTGATGGTGCACTGGTACCTGCAGGGAGAAAAACGGGCAGTTGTCCCCGCGGACGAGGCCGACCGCGATCTGCTCGCGCTCATCCGGTGGGAAACAAATAAGGGGTATGGAGAGGATGTAACGCTCACGCAGCTGGGCGAAGTCGCGAAGCAGTATTACGACTATACGCCCGTCATCGAGGAAACAGTGACCGTCGAGCGCATCAAAGAGCTCCTCGTCGCGGGATACCCGGTCATCGTCCCGATTGCTGGGCGCGATCTTGGGAACCCCTATTTCTCCGGCGAAGGCCCGTGGTATCACATGCTCGTGATCGTCGGCTACGACCGCAACGAATTCATCACCAACGAACCGGGCACCCGCCGCGGCGAAGGGTACGAGTATGCGTACGATGTCCTGATCGCGGCGATCCACGATTGGACGGGAGTGAAAGAGGAGATACGGACGGGAGCGAAGAGGATGATGATTCTGAAGAGATAGCATCAACCCAAGCAGCACCCCTACTGGGGTGCGGCGGTACGATT